>CAIZNF010000652.1 GCA_903934275.1 uncultured Nitrosomonadales bacterium | reverse complement strand
GAGTCCAAAACAGGCATGGAGAATGTAACCGTTTCCAAACTTCTTCAACACCCTGTAAATTCGCAAATACTGCTCGCTGCTACCACAGGAGGAATATACAGGTCGCGATTGGATGCCGATTATCGCGACCTAGAGGTCGCTCCTACGGCTTCATTATCAGGGGCGGCTTGTTGCCATGACGATAAAATTCCCTCCATAAAATATTCACTATGACCAATACAAATTCCTCTTCTACTCCCGCCGCAAGCACCACTGGCCGCTCGTTCAACGAGCTGCCGCTGTCGCCCGGCATGCTGGCGACCTTACAGCAGCTCGGCTACCTGGCGATGACACCGATTCAGGCGGCCAGTCTGCCGATTGCGCTGGCAGGCCACGACCTGATCGCGCAGGCAAAGACCGGCAGCGGCAAGACGGCGGCATTCGCGTTGCCGCTGCTGACCAAGCTCAACCCGCGCCGTTTTGCGGTGCAGGCGATGGTGCTGTGCCCGACGCGCGAGTTGGCCGATCAGGTGACGCAGGAGATCCGCCGTCTGGCGCGCTCTGCGGACAACATCAAAATTATGACGCTGTGCGGCGGCAGCATCATGCGCACGCAGACCAGCAGCCTGGAGCACGGCGCGCATATCGTTGTCGGTACACCGGGGCGCATCATGGATCACATGGAACGCGGCACGCTGAACCTTGAGGCGCTCAACACGCTGGTGCTCGACGAGGCGGACCGGATGCTGGACATGGGCTTTGTCGAGGACATCGCTTATGTCGCGAAGCGTTGTCCGGTTGAGCGCCAGACGTTGCTGTTTTCGGCGACCTATCCCGAAGGCATTGCGCGGCTGGCGCGCCAGTTCATGCGCGCGCCGCAGGAGGTCAAGCTGCTGGAGCAGCATGAGGAAAGCAAGATACGTCAGCGCTTCTACAAGGTGGAAGACGAGGACAGGTTGCAGGCCGTTGCCACGCTGCTCAAGCATTACCGCCCGGTCAGCACGCTGGCCTTCTGCAACACCAAGCAGCAATGCCGCTCGCTGCTGGAAGTGCTGCACGCGCAGGGCATCAAGGCGCTGACGCTGAACGGCGATATGGAACAGCGCGAACGCGACCAGGTGCTGATCCAGTTTGCCAATCGCAGCATCTCGGTGCTGGTGGCGACCGATGTCGCCGCGCGAGGATTGGACATCGCGCAGCTCGAAGCGGTGATCAACGTCGATGTCACGCCCGACCCCGAGGTGCATATCCACCGCATCGGACGCACCGGCCGCGCCGACGAGAACGGCTGGGCGCTGAGCCTGTGCAGCCCGAGCGAGCGCAACCGCATTATCGGCATCGCAAAAATGATGCATATCGAACCGGAGTGGCATGAGCTGGGCGAACTGCCCAGCGCCGACGAAGCACCGCTGGTTCCGCCGATGGTCACGCTGCTGATACTCGGCGGGCGCAAGGAGAAAATCCGCCCCGGCGACGTGCTGGGCGCGCTCACCGGCGAAGCGGGATTCACGCGCGAGCAGGTCGGCAAGATCACCGTGACCGACCAGACTACCTACGTCGCCGTCGCGCGCAACATCGCCCACGACGCGGTGCGCAAATTATCGGCAGGCAAGTTGAAGGGCAAGACGGTGAAGGTGCGCGCGCTGTAGCGTTTGGGGAACCTCTATAAATCTTCAACCTGCGCAGGGCTCATTTTTTGAGTTGTATTTACCAATAATTAAGCGTATAAAACAGCTGTGACTGTCGAATACAGGTTAGAAAAAGTTAACCACTAATGGGAGGTGCCTATCGACCCCTCGGCAACGAATTCTCTGTAGTTACTACCCACGTCAGCCTTCAATGCCTGACCCGGTTGGTTTTTCATAAGCCGACACATAACGCCGCATTTATGCGGCGTTAATATTTTCCAGGCCATCGTTGTTGCGTGCAGTCTGCAGTGCAGCCGCTATAGCAGAAAAACCACAACCTCTCACCAGTCTAATCAAGCAATTACCGCAATTATCCATACCCCCGTCCCGGCTAATGTGTAAAATCCGCGCCTCACAGGAGACACCCGTTGGAAAATCTATACAACATTCTCGGAGTTTCGCCGACTGCGACGGCTGAGGAAATCAGGAAGGCGTACCGATCGCTCGCGATGCGCCATCACCCGGATAGAAGTACGCATTCAGGATCGGAGATGCGCTTCAACGCGATCAAGACGGCGTACGAGCTGCTTTCCGACCCGAAAAAAAGAGCCGAATACAACCAGAGCCTGAACAACCGCATCATCATCGACCCGGATAATGAAGCGCATGTTTTGTGGCATGCGCTGTTCGAGCGCTGCGGAATCATTCTTCAGTAAAGCACTTCACCTTAACTACGATACCCCATGAAAAATAATATACATCACGAATTTGCCTATCAATCGCGCGAACTTGGCGCACAGATCGAAGATACCTTGGGTGAGCCGCCCGACCGGAAAAATTATGCGAGGGTCATTCAATCATTGATCGGCGAATACGCGAAGGGCACGGAGATCGACGATGTGAATCTGTTGAGCTTTGCGCTGGCCGACCACCTGCGCTTTGACGACCCCGCCGGGCTGCTGGCGCAATGCAAGCAATATGATACGGGCGATGCCGCGAAGGTAGTGGCGATGGTGTCGTGTGCGGATGCAGAGGCGGGCAAGGCTTTGTCCACCGTTTTCGGCAACAACCCGGAATTGGCGCGCAAGGCGATTATTACGGCATTTTTGTTCAAGAACACCAAACGCTGGGCGGATTCAGAAAATGCGCCCGAAGCCCAACCGGAAGAAGAGGAAGGCGATAAAAACTATGATGATGGCGACGACGATGAGCGTGGCGTGCCGGGGCAGGATGTAATTGATCTATTCGATAAACGCGAGGACGGTAATGGCTGACAGCAAAAATTTTCCCGCGATCAGCAGGCAGGTGACCGAGCTGGTTCTGGCCGGTTCTTCCGCCCACGCGGAAGAGGCGATCAACGACACAGCGGAGCAATTCGGCGATCTGGCCGTGGTGGCGGTGCTGGATACGCTGGAGCCGCAAGTGGCCGCGATGCACTTGTCCGCCTTTGATGGCGGCAAGTTGTCGCTGGCCACGCTGCTGATATCGCCCAAGGCCTGGGCGGAGAGCTTGGCTTTTTTTGCCGCCACCTGGGGCGAGGATATGATCGCGGATGAGCCGGAGAAACTGGCCGAATCCCTGTTCGCGCATATTCACGGCATCATATTCTCCGGCGACGACCCTGAACGGCGTGCAGCGCTTATCCACGAAGCGTTATCGACCGATTGGGGGACGACGGCTTTTGCCGCGCTGTTCTCGACCGCTACCGGGGAGATCATCGAGCTCGCCAACGACATCCACTCGCGCGGTGCGCACAGCAGCGGCCAGACGACTTCGGATCACGATGTTATTCCGCTGGCACTGGAGATTGCTCGCAGCGATACGGATGCGTGGGATCGGGTGCTGTTTGAAATTTTCCCCGACTGGCAGCCCGGCGAGAACCAATTGCACGCCAGATCCGAAGAGGGCGAAGATAATGACGAGCATGATCATGAATATGCCTTGGCCCGAACCACCCATGAACTGCTGTTGCGCCTGCGCAAACAAGTGCCGAGCAAATCTGTCCGCGTGCCGAAAACAGGCGGTCGCCCGAGTCTGGGTGAGGATATTTTTGCGTGAT
>CAIZNF010000651.1 GCA_903934275.1 uncultured Nitrosomonadales bacterium | reverse complement strand
TGCCCTTCTGAGCGGAGCTGCACTCCGCTGCTAGTGTAGTGAGACCCGCTCTGCTCACATCATTCAGATGTCCTTCGGGAGATAATCACGATCGGGTATTGATCATCCTATTATCAGCCGATGGATCGCGCCAGTCGAAATCCCATGGAAGGCGAAAGATGATTAGGCAACACGCCCTCGCGCACTGCGCAGCGGGCCAGTTTCCGTGAGTAATACCAGGCCCCGCCCCGCACAACATAACGTCCATTCGGTTTTATTTCTTCGCGGTTGGTATTGGGCAGGTATGGATACGGCATGAACAGCGATTGCGTCCATTCCCAAACATTCCCAACCATGTCCGCCGCGCCGCAAACACTATCACCGCCAGGGGAATAAGCGCCAACAGGGGTGGTCCCTTTTTTATCACTCTCAACTGTATTACAGCGCCAGGGATCGAAAGTATTTCCCCACGGGAAAATCCGCCCATCTTCTCCGCGCGCGGCGCGTTCCCATTCCGCTTCTGTTGGAAGTCTAAAATTCAGCTTGGTTTTTTCATTAAGCCATTTTATATAGGCCTCGACGTCGATTTTCGATACCCCCACCACTGGATGATCGTCAGTGCCTTCAGGATAAGTATACCCAGGCCAGTTACGCGGGATGCGATGTCCCAAATCCCAGATGAACGTATAATATTCCGCATTGGTGATGGGATATTGCGCGATTTGAAAAGCGGGGAGGGTGACAAGATGCTGGGGCTGCTCGGCCACAAACAGGTCATTATCCGACCATTCATAAGCCCAATCCGATTCTTTTAGTTGTAACTGCTTGATATTTTCGTCGCTGGTACCCATTAAAAACCTCCCTTTGGGGACTTCGATCAAAGTCGGAGCTGTTATTTTGTGGGGAGTTCGGGGGGCGACTTCCCACCCTTCCGCATTCAATTTTGAATCAGTCATTGTGCACCTTCCTTTTACGCTTGATTAATAATGGAGGCATAAACCTTAAGGATCTTTTCAATGTTCGCGCCCACGTCCTGGCTAATTGCAAACAGGAACGGTTCCTTGGCGGCTTTTCTTTGATAAACGCCAAGTTGATCAACAGCATGTAGAATGGCTGTCTCCCACGCATCCGGGGTGTTTTTCACCCATTGTCCATATTGTGATATTTCATGAAAGGTTAACTGTTCACTGGCGATCCAGGTTATTTTTGATATCATGAATTCAAGCAGTTTGGATGTGCTCATGCGAAAATCATAATTTCCGTATGCCGGCGCAAGCCCAATATCCAACTTAAGTAAAATGCCGACCCATTCATCGAAAGAGCGCGGGCTGTATATTTTGATTTGAGATGGATCGATGTCAAACTCCGCGTTTGATTCTTTTTCCAGGTTGCACAATATTAATTTTACCTGCGGCCGCTCCCGGCAAATATTTTCCATCGCAGTTAATAAGCCGCTTTTCTTAAGACCATCGTAATTTACGGTATGCCCCAGGCCAGCCCATATTTCATCTCCATGAGCCTTGTCCGAGATTGGATATTGGTAGGTGTTCAGATAATCTGGTATTTCATACACGGTCGTAAACCGCGACCAATCATCCACAAGCCGGGCAGAGGACACGGTGGCGGCATCCACCATATTGATCCCCCATTTGAACTGTTCGAATGGGATGGGGTCAATCAGCGGGCGGTCCTTGGAAGTAAAATCGTCCAATGGCACTCCCTTAAACCAAAAAGAGTATTCAGGCTTATCCTGTGTCAAGTGATTAACAGCCTGGTCAAAATCCACAATGACCTTTTTATCGCGCGCTTTCCAATATTGAAGAGCATTAAGGATTGGGCCGTATAAATAACGATAAATGACAAGAATATCAGACCCGGCGCACATCATTTGCGCATCCGCTGTGTTTTGAGCGAAAGAGTTTATATCCAGTAGATTCGCGCTATGAATGCCGGTCCGATTGATCGCATCGACCAAATTACGGCATCGTAATTGAACCCTGATCTGATCTGCCTGACAACTCGAATAAATATACGTAATAACCAATTTAGTGCTCCGTCATCAGGTATGCCTTGTTCATATTGTTTTTATTTGTCAACTGGTCAATAATTTCCAACCATAACCTTCCAACATAATTCATTTCTCTCGACCTGGCTGCATGTTTGCCTGCCTCCCCCAGACTGCGGCGAAATTCATCGTCCATGACAAGGTGTCTCAGATTCAAATGCCATTCATCAAGAGATTCAGAGATGATCCCTCCCGCCTGCCAGCGGCGAAATGAAGAGATCGGAGATGCGATCCAGGGAATTCCCTTTGCCCCTGCTTCCACCAATATCGTATCGGCAAGCGAGGTGTTATAAGGCAGGTTGCGTAATGGAACCAACAGGACATCTATTTGACTTAATAAGTAGGGAAATTCTTCATGGGCAACGACCGGCAGATACATACGCCTGTTTTCCGGTAAATTTTCAAATAAACGATAGGCTTGTGGATTGCCCATGATAACAATCCGTGTATTGGGGAACTCACGAACGATCCGTATGATGAAACGGCGGATAAATAAAAGATCTTCCAACTGACCGCTGCTGCCGACCCAGCCGATATTTATGGTGCTGCGGGGATGCGTACTTTTATCCCAAAGTTTGTTTTGATGAGACCATCCATCCGGTAGCACACAGACGTGATCGACCAGGGCCTTAAGAGAAG
>CAIZNF010000650.1 GCA_903934275.1 uncultured Nitrosomonadales bacterium | reverse complement strand
GCCAACCGATCTCAACATGAAAGACAAGCTCTTCTTGAGCATCGTGCGGGAGACCGGCGTGATACCCGTCGTGCTGGCTGTCATCACCGTCGCCCAGTTTCCGGAACTGACCCTGCTCATGCCGCTGACGGCCTGGGTGGTCATCTGGACTTTGACCTTGCTGCCCGCAATCACACCCTGGTGGTCAAGAAAGCTCGGTATCGTGCAATAGGCGTTCTTAGTCGGCGAGTGTGCCGGCTACCAGTTGAATGGGGTGTCGGATAGGCCGATACAAGGGATGGTCGGCTTCTCGGCCTTAGGAGACTTCAGCAACGAGCACCGCCATGTCCGCTACGCATAGCTAAGGAGACCTCAGTTCGAGTCCAGATCAACTCGGCGGCTCGAACAAATCTGGTACTGGTTCTGATTTAACGCCGCGCTCTGCGGCAAATTAGAAGCGCAGCGGAAAAATGTCCGGCAGCCGTGCCTTGTTATGCATGGCTTTTCTCTGAGCTACTTGGATCAAACCTGCCCACCCACGCCTTTAAACTTCTCAACAAACATCGCAATTTTCTGGAACACGCTTTGCTTTTTTGTCAGATATTGCGGATTAAGCGGGCTCATCTTGGGCAGAATGGCATTGAGCTCAGTGCCATTGTCACTGGCAAATTCCCGCTTTAGCGAGTTGGTGATATAGCGCCTGGCCGCCTCTGCATTCAAGCTCTCGCTACTAATTAGTTCTTGCGCCTCACGCTGTTGTTCCGCTTGTGCAAAGGTGAAGAAGGCGTCGATAACACTGGCCTTATCGCCCATCTGATCTAAGTCGGTTTGATTGATAAAATCAACCAGCAAGCTCTCTTTGGCGCGATTACCCAAGCTGGCACGAATCACGCGGCGTACATCTTCAATCAGTGTCGCTTTATCTTTAAAATTTTTATTGTTTTCAAAAATTAGTTCCAGAATATAGTCCAGGTTGATCTCTTGTGACTTAAGCAGATCGACCTCAAAGACCACGTCATCCCAGTCGATGGTGGATTTTTCTTTTTCAGCGGAAGATTTTTCCCGACGCAGCCAATCGCGAACATCGTTGTAGGTTGAACGGTAGTCCTGAATTTTCCGTTCGGCAGGCATCTTGATTCCTCGCAGCGTTGCCAAGTCAGCATCGTTTAAATAATGCTTGGCCTTAAATGCCTCAACCGCCTGCGGGTCGCTCATATCAACGCTTTGCAAGGCCTTCAGGCTGGCGAATTCATCGTAGTTTTGCAGCACATTCTCAACGCGCAAATATTCGCCAAATAATTTCGCGAAGGCCTTTTTGTCGGACTCTTTTTCAATGGCAGAGGGATCAGGAAAGCGCTGCTCCAACTCCTTCACAACTTCCACAAAGCCACGCCGCGCCTCACCTGTAATCAAATCGGTAAAGCCTTCCATGTATTCCTTGTAGCTTTTTTCCAGCACCACGTTTTTGGTGTTTGTATCACCAAACAGGGTAATGGCATCGATCGTGGCTTGCTCTAAATTGCGGAAGGTAACGATATTGCCAAAGGTTTTGGTAGCGTCATAAATGCGGTTAGTGCGCGAATAGGCTTGCATCAAACCGTGGTAACGCAAGTTTTTATCGACAAACAAGGTGTTCAATGTCGGTGCATCAAAGCCGGTCAGAAACATGCCCACCACAATCAACAAGTCGATTTCCTTAGTCTTAACTTGCTTTGCCAAATCGCGGTAATAGTTTTGAAAGCCATTGCTATCCACGCTGAAACTGGTTTTAAACAGCGCGTTATAGTCAGCGATGGCCGCGCTTAAAAACTCTTTGGCGCTGCTATTCATCGCGGAAACATCAAAGCTTTCATCCAGAATATCGCCCACAGCATCTTGTTCTTCATTGGCCGCAAAGGAGAAGATGGTCGCCACTTTCAGCGGCTTATCGCTACCTTCTTGTAATTTTTTCAAAGACTCGTAATACAGCTTGGCGGCATCCACACTGCTCACGGCAAACATGGCATTAAAGCCTTTGGAAGCGGCTTGCAGGCGATGGGTTTTTTGCCGGAAGTTATTCAAGATGTACTGCGAAATCTCCCGAATACGGTCAGGGTGCAATAAGGCTTGCTTGTTCTCTGTGGCGCTGAGTTTTCTCTCGTCCAGCTCGCTCTCAATCGCTTTGAACTGAGGGCGCACATCGTTGTAATCCACCTTGAACTTCAATACCTTTTCATCACGGATAGCATCGGTGATCACATAAGAATGCAACTCACGGCCAAACACGCTGGCAGTGGTCTCTGCGCCGAGGGCGTTTTGCGGGAAGATCGGTGTACCGGTAAAGCCAAACTGATAAAACTTTTTAAATTTCTTCTTCAGGTTTTTCTGTGCTTCGCCAAACTGGCTGCGGTGGCATTCATCAAAAATAAACACCACTTGCTGGTTGTAAACGGCTAAGTCACCTTCGTTTTTCATCAGGTTGTTGAGCTTCTGGATGGTGGTGACAATGATTTTGTTGTCGTCCTTATCCAGATTGCGCTTAAGCCCAGCGGTGCTGTCCGAGCCATTCACACTGTCCGGCGAAAAGCGCTGATACTCCTTCATGGTCTGGAAATCCAGATCTTTACGATCCACCACAAAAAACACCTTGCCGATAAAATCCAGCTCAGTCGCCAAACGCGCTACTTTAAAGCTGGTCAGCGTCTTGCCCGAACCGGTGGTGTGCCAGATGAAACCGCCACTTTCCGTATGGCTCCAGTTTTTGGCTTGATAGGCGCTGATAATTTTCCACAGAATGCGCTCGGTAGCGGCAATCTGGTAGGGGCGCATCACCAGCAAGGTATCACTCACATCAAACACCGAATAATGCAGCAGCACATTGAGCAAGGTGTTTTTCTGGAAGAAAGTAGCGGTAAAGTCCTTTAAGTCTTTAATCAGGCCGTTATCTGCCTTTGCCCAGTTCATGGTGAAATCAAAACTGTTTTTGTTGCGCTGGGTGGTGTTGGCAAAGTAGCGGCTATCCGTGCCGTTGGTAATCACAAACATCTGCAAATACTTGTACAGCGAATGCTCGCCATTAAAGCTCTCTTTGCTGTAACGATGTACCTGATTAAAGGCTTCACGAATCGCCACGCCGCGTTTCTTCAGCTCCACCTGCACCAGCGGCAAGCCATTCACCAAAATCGTCACATCGTAACGATTGGCGTGCATACACGTTTGCTCAAACTGCTTGATGACTTGAACTTTATTGCGTGCAATGTTCTTTTTGTCTAACAGGTAGATGTTCTGAATGCGGCCATCGTCAAACACAAAATCATGAATATAGTCATCATGAATTTTGCGGGTTTTATCGACGATGCTATCGCTGGGTTTATCCAAAAAAGTTTCAACAAAACGCAGCCACTCGCCGTCAGCAAACTGCATGTTATTCAGGGCTTGCAAAGCTACGCGCACGTTGGCCAGAAGCCTCTCGGGCGTGTTTAAATCGGGGCAATATTCATAGCCCTGATTCTGCAAATCCTGAATAAATTCCCGCTCCAAATCGTATTCGCTTTGGTAGCTTTCAGAAACCTGCCATTCCTTGATGTATTTATCAAGGACGATGAAATTATTCGATTCGGCGATGGTTTTGTAGTCGGTCATGGGCATTCTCACTTTTTCTTTTGCACTTTGTTTGCAAGTTGCAATTGCCTGGCATTTTGCGAGGTAACAACCTTCCTCCCTGTTTCTGCTTCCAATTTCAGCCTGGCTTCTTTCGCCACACCGCCGCCACGCTTAGCGACATCCTCGTGTTCCGCAAACGACTCTGGGTTGATGACTTCTGAAATTTCTTTGGTGGATAACTCTGCCAGCATATTCATCACCAATTCTTTATTGCTCATGTTGTCGCGCAAGTTTTCCTTTTTAAGTCCTTTGTGCTGCTTGTATTCTTTTGCGGTTTTTCCTGCCCAAGTTTTGTAAATCACATCGGTCAAAAAAGCAAATTCACCGCCCTCCTGCAAGCCGTGTTTCTTCCACTCGTCAGTTAATTCCTTGCGGATTTCTATACTTTTTAATCGTTGGTTGATCCAGCTATCCGAATAACCCAAGCGCTTGTAGTCCAGCATGGCCTGCTCAATGGACAATTCTGGGTCTTGCAATTGATCTAAACGCTGGCTGGCAACCTCGGCCAGCCACAGCTTGAAGGGTTCGGCTTTCCTGGAAGGGATGGATTGGATAATTCGCAGAAGTTGCTGTGTATCAGCGACATCAGTCATGCGTAATTTGCCGTCTGCCGCACGCATTTTCAACCCGTGACAATTTGTCACGGTTTCATTGCCTTCAGATTTCAGGCGCTGTTTGAGTTTGCGCCAGTAGGCCGTGGCATCCACACTTTCGGTGAGCGTTGCCACCACATCCACAATAGAGAACCACCACTTTTCCGCATCTGCATCCCACTCAGCTCGGATTTGCTGCGATTCAAAGAGCTTGATAGTGTTTTGTGCCTGACTCATAGCCTGCCTCCTTAACGCACAACAGCAAAAATAGGCGCTCCCCACGAGTGGGTGAATGAAAAAGCTACTGCGTCATACCCGCGAAGGCGGGTATCCAGTGGCGCGCCAAGCGCGCCAGTATTTGGTTTTGCTGGATTCCGGGTCAAGCCCGGAATGACGAGGCTCATAGCGTCTTGCTCATATCAGGCCGCCACCTCTTCCGGCTTGGGGAAACTCAACAGCAAATCGCGGTAATACTCGTATTGCTTCTGGCGCAATTCAATCTCGCGGGGCAAACCTTCGCTGATGGAGTTGGTTAGGGCGTCGAATTTATCCAAGATGGCGACGATACGTTCTTGTTCTGGGAGGGGAGGAAATGGAAAACGCATATTTTCAAATGTTCCCATATTGATATTATCTTGAGCGCTACCAGTGCTTTGCGATTGCAGTTTCGTTTTATATGAAGACAAAAGATATTCAACATAGCTCGAATTCGTTTTCTCTGGATTGGCAACAAAACCTATAACGCTGTCCGGGAAGCATGAATCAAAACCAAGAATGGTAGTTTCTGCAATATTTGCTGCTATCGTTATGCAAAGCGTTCCTTTTGGCCACAGCTTACTTTGCTTCAATCCAAAATCACTATAAGTTTGTGTGTGCCCTGCAATGATATGCGAAGCGTTTCTAATATCGCCTGTTTGAATGAATGGAGTATTTCCACCATATAACTTCGGATCGTTTCTTGGGCGGTGCTTTGATTTTCCTCGGCCAAATTCAAGAGCTACCTCCCCCAACGTCTTCCACTCCACTGCCCCTTCTTCAAAACTCAACAACTGGTCGCGATAGTAGTTGTATTGTTTTTTGCGGGCGGTCAGCTCGGCGGTCAGCTCGGCGGTCAGCTCGGTGAAGGTGTCCAAGATGCGGACGATTTCGGCTTGGATATTGAGGGGAGGAATGGGGATTGAGATTTTGTTTAATATGGCCTGAGTCAGGCTCGGCCTTCCCGAACCAGTATCCAGAGCCATTAGGTCAATTGTTTTAATAAAATAATAAAGAAATTTCGGAATAATTTTTGATTCATCAATTTCTGTATAGAAAATCGTGTCTACATTCCAAAAGGGTGTTTCGATATAGAAAATATTTGTAATCGAGCCTTTTCGAGGTATCAGAACTGTTGGCTTGTTATATGAATAGGTATCAACATGTCCCATGATGCCGCCAGAACCATAAACTGGAACATCGCCTACATCTAAGCCTTTCCAGTCTTTTCCATGTTTTATTTTTGCGGTTTGCTCCAAGGGTTGCCACTCAACCTCAACCCCATCAAGCAGCTTTTCCAAAAAATTCATGCTGCTCATGCCTTGCCGCCTTTATTCGCTATTGCTTTCGTGGCTTTATCAAAATCGGATT
>CAIZNF010000649.1 GCA_903934275.1 uncultured Nitrosomonadales bacterium | reverse complement strand
CTTTGTTCAGCAGCCTCGCCAATGCTGGAGAAATCAACCGCCCCGATCTGCCATCACCGGTGCAAATTGAAAGCGCCTTGAACCAACACCTCACGGTGCTGAACGCTACCAACGAGTTAAGAATGGAACACGCCAATCAGCGCAAGTGGAACAGCGGAAATTATGAGTTCAATCTGCGCGCCGGTACGGGGCAACGCAAGATTGTTGATGCAGGGCAGAACCTGAAGGAATGGGATGTCGCACTGGAACGTCCGTTGCGCCTGTTCAACAAGGTGGGCATTGATGAAGACATTGGCGCTGCCAGTGTCGCACGCGCCGAATACGCGCTCGGCGGTACGCGCCATGAAGCCGTGCGCACGCTGCTACAACTGTGGTTCGCATGGCAACGCGAGCAGGCACAGGTCAACCTGTGGCAACAGCAAGTAGACATTCTCAAGCAGCAAGCGCAAATGACCGAGAAGCGCGTCAAGGCAGGCGATGCGCCGAAGCTGGAATTGAATCAGGCACAAGCTGCCGCCGCACAAGCCAGCGTGTCATGGCATCAAGCCCAATTGCGCGCACAAATCGCGGGCAATGATCTGACGCGCCAGTTCCCCGCCATCCATTTGCCGGAAAAATTGCCGCCCGCGATACCTCAAACCGTCGAGCATGACTTCGCGTTTTGGAAGTCGCGCATACTCGAACACAACCACGAACTCGGCATGGTGCAGGAGCAAAGCCATGTGCAACAACTGCTGGCACGACGCAGTCGCGCCGACCAACTGCCCGACCCCACTGTCGGTGTACGCTACGCAAATGAAGCGAGCGGCAACGAAAAAGTGACCGGCGTATATCTCAGCGTGCCGCTCTCTTTTGGGCAACGCAGCGCGACGGCTGATGGGGTCGCACAACAAGCCGCCATCGCCGCCGATCAGGAAGCATTTGTCAAACGCCGTCTGGAAGGCGACATCTACGCCGCACATGCTCAAGCAGTGAGCAGCTTCGCCACTTGGCAACAAGCGCACGAGGCGGCACAGGCGATCCGCAGCAATACCGAACTGGTCGGCAAGGCATATAGCCTGGGAGAAAGCAGCTTGTCGGACAGCCTCGTCGCACGCCGCTTCGCGCTGGAATCTTCAATAGCGGAAAACCTCGCGCAACTCGATGCCAACGAAGCGCGCTATCGCCTGCTGCTGGATGCCCACCAACTATGGCCGTTAGGTAATGAGGAAGACGTACATCATGCTAATCACTACTGATCAAACCACTTACGGTTCGGCGCTATCCGGCGTGCGCTCGATACTGCTCAAACTTCGCGCCACCACACTACCGATTTTTAATAATGAAAGGAAATACCATGAAAACATTTTACTTGGGCATACTGGCAATTTTGTGGCTGACTGGTTGCGCTGGTCCAACTCACCTGTTAGTCAAGGAAGGCAGTGCACCGTTTGTTACTGGGGAGCTGGTGCATGACCGAGGGGAGGACAACCTTCTAGTGCTGGAGGCGCCGGATCGTCGTTATGAGGCTCGTGGCTTTGTTGTCGATCGCCAGACTAATTTAGCGGAGTTGCGTAAACGCTATCATGGCTCCAACCCGAAGCACTGGAATCGGATTTTTTCCGGCCAAGACACCGATCATGTGGTTTACTCCGTTGAGACAACTGCTAAATCCGCTGATGGACATGAAGTCGCGTGCCGTTTGATGTGGAAATTTGGCGTGAAACCAGCGGGCGTTTGTAAGGAACAGGCCGGGGCCGCATTCCCGGTACATTTTGATTAACGCTTAAGAATAAATGGTGGAGGTGTCTCTGTGCTAGCCAAGTCGTTGCATGTTTTGTGAAGGGATTATGAGATTTGGGTAAGGAGATATTCTGAGCAGCTTGGCCCAACTTTCGACAGCCAAGCCATGCGTTGTCGTTGGATAATGTGCGTGAAAAAGGGAGATGGTTATGCGGTATGTATTGGCATTTGTTATGGCTATTGGTTGCGTTGGTTCTGTTTTAGCCGAAGAAGATAAGGGGCCAGACTGGAATGCCGAGACGCTTTCCGGTGATTGGGGCGGGATGCGTTCTGATTTGTATAAAGAGGGTGTTGATCTGGGATTTACCCACAAGAGCGATGTTCTGTCTAACCTGTCGGGTGGCGTCAAGCGTGGCACAGCATGGATGGGCAACACCGAAGCCAGGGTCAAGATGAACCTGGAAAAATTGCTGGGATGGGACGCCACCTCTGCCTACATTCAATATCACAGCCAACTCGGCAGCAAATTTAACCGCGATTACGTTGATAGCTTCGTCATCGTGGACAACATTGAGTCGAACAACACTGCAAAGTTTTTTCAAGCCTGGGTACAAAAGGGCTTCTCTGACGAAACCCTGTCGGTGCTGTTCGGTCTATATGCGATAGATTCCGAGTTTTACGTCAACGACACATCCAGTGTGTTTACCCAGACTCCTTATGGCATGGCAAATGACTTGGGGCAGTCAGGCATGAACGCCCCGCCTATCTTCCCAGTTGGCGCGTTGGCGCTACGTGTGAAGTACACCACGCCTAGCAAAAACTTTTATGCTCAATATGCGCTGACTGATGGTGTGCCGGGAGACCCTAATAACCCGCGCGGCACACATATTCAGTTGAACAAGGGCGACGGGACGCTTTCCATTGTGGAACTCGGACTTACTCCGCAGCCCGACCAAACCGGTACCATACTGCCCGAGGAAAGGGAATACTTCAACAAAACAGCAATCGGTTTTTGGCGTTACTCCACACGTTTTAACGACCTGGATCCTCTCAATCCCGTACTTCACCCAAGTCAGGGTGCCTATTTCCTGGCGGAACGCACCCTGATGAATGAAAAGGACCATCCTGCGCAGGGGCTGTCCGGTTTCATTCGTTACGGCGTAGCTAGTAAAGATATCCATCAGTCGGATTGGACGGGAAGTATTGGCTTGCGCTACCACGGCCTGATTGCCGGACGTGACGACGATATTTCGGCCATTGGAGTTACCGTCAGTCATGCCAGCGCCACTTATCAGCGCCTCAACGTGAGCCTGAGTAGCGAAACAAGCACTGAAGCGACCTACCGCATGCAAGTTAATCCGTGGCTCGCGTTTCAACCCACCGTGCAATATGTTACTCACCCAAATATGAATCCCGCGCGACAGAACGTATGGATCATAGGTGCGCGCGTTGAAATCAATCTCTAGTTGAGAGGGTCATGAAGCTAAAATATCTGCATAGGGTGTTTACTGGATCATGCATCTGCCACGGTGTGTTTCGAATAGCTTCTGGACATAGATGATGGCAGATTGTTGCAACGACAAATCTTGTGAGATTGAAGCGCTTCGTGCCCGCCAAAGCTCGACGCTAAAAATAGTATTGGCCATCAATGCCGTTATGTTTTTGGTGGAACTTACGGCAGGACTGATCT
>CAIZNF010000648.1 GCA_903934275.1 uncultured Nitrosomonadales bacterium | reverse complement strand
TTTCGTCCCTCGATGCTTGTCCGATACCTGCCCGGTAAGGGCTGCTGTATCATCTGCATCCAGTGGTAGTGGGCAGGTATCGGACAACCCTTAACAATTCCAGATATTCGCGCCACGTCGAACTGACTATCTCCTATGTACAATAAAGCGGATATTCGGCACGTTACGCTTTGCCCAATGGGAAGACAATTTTTAATTTCATGAATAACAAAAGCTACCAATGAAAATAGGCATTCCAAAAGAGATCAAGACCAACGAAAACCGCATCGCGCTGGTTCCAGCGGGGGCGGAGGCGCTGGTGGCAGCGGGGCACATGGTCATCGTGGAAGCGGGTGCGGGGCTGGGGGCGGGTTCAGCGACGCGCAATACCTGGCGGCAGGCGCGCAGATTGTGAACGATGCCGGCGCGGTCTGGGCGGCAGCCGACCTGATCGTGAAAGTGAAGGAGCCGATCGAGCCGGAGTGGAAATACATCAGGCCCGGCCAAATCATCTTCACCTACTTCCATTTCGCTGCAAGCGAGCAATTGACTAGGGCGCACATGGCTTCCGGCGCGGTGTGCATCGCCTATGAAACGGTCGAGCTGCCGTCGCGCGAGCTGCCGCTGCTGACACCGATGTCGGAAGTGGCCGGGCGCATGGCGGTGCAGGAGGGCGCAAAATATTTGGAGAAACTCTACGGCGGGCGCGGCATCCTGCTCGGCGGCGTGCCCGGTGTGCCACCCGCCAAAGTGGTGATACTCGGCGGCGGTGTGGTCGGCGTGAATGCGGCAAAAATGGCCGCAGGGCTGGGCGCCTACGGCGTCGCCAACATGCCCGGCGGTGTGCCGATCACCTCGACGCTGGCGCTGACCAACGCGACGCTGCCCTATGTGCTGAAACTGGCGAACAAGGGATACCGTCGGGCGCTCAAGGAAACTCAGGCGTTATTTAACGGGCTCAATATCATCGATGGAAAGGTAACTCACCGGAAAGTTGCTGAGGCATTTGGCCTAGAGTATCACCCTGCTGAATCTATTATCGACTGACTCATTCCATTTTCCGATCCATAGTGGAATATTGTAGGTTGCATTCCATACACCATTGCCATTGGTGCATGGAATGCAACCTACATGGTTATTGCTCTTTTTGAAAGATAAATGGAATCAGTCCGCGGAAAATGCATTCCGAGCTATGTAGAATGCTTCAAGAGAGAAATAAACCATGACAGACAAACAGCCATCCGCTTCTGAGGAGCGCATCGAATCAAACATATTTTTCATCCGCGGGCAGAAAGTCATGCTCGGCATACACTTGGCCGAAGCGTACGGGATCGAGCCGCAGGCGATGGCTCAATCCGTCGAACGCAACATTGAACATTTTCCGGAAGACTCCGTATTTCAGTTGAGCCCTGAAGAATTCGCCAGCCTGAAATCTCATCATGTAATATTGAGCCAAGCAGCGCTTTATGCCTTTACCAGGCACGGGGTAGCCGCCCTCTCCAGCGTCCTGTTCGATGAACGGGCCATGCACGAAAATCCGGGCATCTGCGCGCCCGCATGCGGTTGCCGCAAATGATGTTGCTCCATTTAACCAAAATAATCCATTGGGGAATTCGACCCGCCTCCCCCTTTGCAAAGGGGGAGTGCGCCGTATTCACCCGGATTACGCCTGATAAATAATTTGGGTTTATCCTGCTGGGCTATTGATTTTTAGGAATTGCCATACATGGAATTGCCATACAGGCTGGGTAAATACGAGCTGGATAAACTGATCGGCATCGGCGCGACGGGCGGTGTTTACCACGCGCTGGATACTTTCACGGGCCGCGAAGTAGCCGTGAAGATGATCGAGCAGGCAGTGCTTCGTGACCACAAATTCGATGAAGCCTCCCGCAAACAATTCCTCAATGAAGCAGCGCTTGCCGGAAAACTGTCTCACCCGCATGTCGTCTCGATCCTGGAAGCATCCGTAACGGAAGACTCGGGATGCATCGTGATGGAATATGTGCCGGGAGGCAGCCTGGTGCGGCACACCTACCACGACAACCTGCTGCCCATCGTCGACGTGCTCCAAGTCATCTACAAGTGTTGCAGCGCGCTCGAATACGCATTCAGTCAGGGCATCGTTCACCGGGATATCAAGCCGGGAAACATCATGGTCGTGTCGGGCACCAATGTAAAAATTACGGACTTCGGCTCATCCGTGTTTTATAAGGAACAGATCAGGCAGGCGGTGACGGAGGGAACCCCTTCATATATGTCGCTGGAGCATATCAAGGGCGATTCCGTGACCCATCTCAGCGACATGTACTCGCTCGGGATCGTCGCCTATGAGCTGCTTACCGGGCGTTTGCCGTTCGAGGCCGATACTCTGATCAAATTGCTCTACGACATTTCCATCAAGATGGTGGAGCCGCCGAGCGCGCGCCGAATCGGAATCCCCCCCGAACTGGACAAGATCATCCTCAAGATGATCTCAAGGAACCCGGAAGACCGCTACCCCACGTGGAGCGCGCTCGAAGCCGAAATCGCAAAACTGGGCCGTCTCGGCATGTCCGGGCAAGACATATCCGACAGCGAGAAATTCGGCATACTGCGCGCAATACCCGAGCTAAGCGAATTCCCCGACCCGGAAATCTGGGAGCTCGTCCACGCCAGCAAGTGGCACAAGCTGCCTGCGGGCGCGATCGCACTGAGGGAAGACGAGCCGGGTCAGAGCATGTATATCCTGGCTTCCGGAACCATGAGGGTCACCAAACAGGGTCGTCTGCTTAACGTCATCAAGGGCGGAGAATTCTTCGGCGAGATGGCTTACATTCTGCGGGGAACCGGTCGTCAGGCCACGCTGGAGGCCATGTCTAATTCGGTAGTCGCCGAATTTGCGTTCGAGGCGCTGGAAAAACTGGGCATCGATTGCGAATTGCGTTTCGTGAAATCCCTGCTGCGCTCCATGACGAAACGGCTGGTGGCCGCCGACCTCAGTATCGTGCGCATGTACGGGTAATTTCATTTCTCGATCAATAGTGCATTATCGTAGGGCGGGCTCTGCCCGCCGGATATTGTTGTCGGGCAAAGCCCGACCTACGGGTTATTTTCCTATTGAAGGAAAAATAAAGGAATAAAAGCCACTAGATCGCGGGGCATACGCGCGCCCTACCGCGACACCCTGCCCACAGGAACAAAATACAAAGGCGCTTCATCGACTGGCAGATGCAACAAGCGTGAAACTTCGGCATCGTTAAAAGCCCCCGCAGGCGTCGCCCCCAGCCCCAAGGCCACCGCTTGCAACAGCAGGTTCTGCGCGGCGTGACCGGCCTCCATATGCACATAGCGTTCGGCGCGCTTGCCGTAACGAACCGTGGTGCGCTCGAACACCGCCGCGATCACCACCACCATCGCCGCCTGGCTCATCCATTGTTGGTCTACGGCAGCAACAGCCAGCGGCACGCGAATATCTCCCTCGGCTACCGCCTCCAGACGGTGCTGGCGCGGGCGATAGCGATACACCCCGGCACCCAGCCCATCGACCTTGCCCGCCACCAGATAGATTTCCAGCGGATAAGTCGCGCCCGCTGAAGGCGCGGTGCGCCGCTCCGGCGCAGTCACACCCTGCGCGGCCCACACCAACTGTGAAACTTCGGAAAGTGTCAGTGCACCCGGCGCAAACTCGCGCACCGAACGGCGATGCGCCAGCGCTTCTTCAAGGCTCTTCGCGCCCGTCATCGACGGTGCAGGCAGATTAATGCCTTGCACCGGGCCCGCCCCACTTCCCGCAGCCGCCGCAAGGTCTGTCATAAGTACCGCCATTATCAGTAAAAGTATTCCTGTTATCGGGTAAATTCGGGTCATCGCATGGGTTCAGGGCGAGCACCGGCTCGCTGTCTGTCTGAAGCAATATTTGATAAGGCTCCATCGTTACCGACTCGATCCTGCTGCCGAGCAAGATCACTTTACCCTCAAGCCGCGAGTTGCCGGTCTCGCTGAACTCGAAACGATAAGTGCGGCGCAACGCCCTGCTCCCAGACTCGTCGCGCACCAGCGCCAGCCCGGTACCGGCAACCGTATCGTCGAGAAACTGCACGTTCGCATTGCCGCAAATCTGCCTCCCCGCGTTCCGGGCGACCTCAAGCGCGCTCATGCTGTCGAACCAGAACCACCCCAGCGCGGCCAACGACAACAGCAAAAGCAAACTTGCCATATCCATAAACTGAAAAATCCTGCATGACCAATAGTGAAAGTCTAACCGATTCTGCCGGGCATCTTTTGAAAAAGCACGATACCCCCTTCATTGGTGTGCTGAAATAAGACACGAAAAACGGTGGGGTATTAATAATGTTGACACATCCCCTATACGCTCCTAAACCGGGCGAACCGGAACCAAAAAAGTGCCACTTAGGAGCGATCTCAAGGCCGCGATTTAACGGCTCGCGGGCTGGAGCCCGCTCCTGCGATGATTGGCTGCGCATCATAATTGACGAACTGCTGGGCGGCGTGCCTACACGCTAATAATGCGGCGGCCTTTCATTCGCGGGCATCACCTCATTCCCCGCTTCAGCCTGTGATTGGACCTGTCTTGCGAGCGATTTACAAATTGCTTCAAGCCGTTCCAACTTTTGTTGCTGCTGGTAGACCGTCTTGTTCAGCTCCTCGATCATGTCTTCCTGGAAGGTGATTTTTGCTTCGATGTTTACTAAACGTTCTTCATTCATGCGGTGGCCCTAATTCCAATTCCAAATAGAAACGATAACTGTGTTGATTTCGCCTTCGTCG
>CAIZNF010000647.1 GCA_903934275.1 uncultured Nitrosomonadales bacterium | reverse complement strand
CTGAAAGTTCCTGGCTTGTATTTCGTGGTTCATAAGTTGTTTGCATAGTTGCCTCCAATTAAATTGAATGGCCTCGCTAGATATTAGCGAGGCCACATCATGGTTCACGGGTTGGATCTACCCACCTCTCGGACCGCTGTATTCACCCTGATCGTGATAGAGCTCAACACCTTCCAGCCATTTTGCTTCCCCACGAAAGCCCATCCCGCCCTCAAAATATTCAAGATCGAACTCGTGGTCTGGGAACATCTCGGCCAGTTTCTCGATTACAGGAATCGGCGGTGACCAGGCCGTGTCGAAGGTGATGAAGGCGCTGCCATCGGGTTTCATTTCAAGCGTTGGATGGCTCGCATTCCACTTCGTGCCCCAATGGGCGCAGCACCAGTCATAGCCACCGCTGTTATAGCCATCAGGAAGCCACGGAGTGCCAGGCTCAACGCCGTATTCAGCTCCAAGGGTTTCCAGCTTTGCCTGCCTCTCAGGGTCATCCGAGTCGATAGCGAAGAACTTTCCCTGATACTCCACGTTGCGCAGATCGAGAGCCTTGAATTCTTCTGGGTATGGAATGATCCTGTCGAAGTCCAGTATCTGCGCATCTTCATCAAGGGGATTGATGGAGCGGATTGCATTCAGCACTCTCTGTACATCGGGACCCGTGATGGTCAGTTCGTTTTCTGTCCAGTTTGGCATGTTGTTTTCTCCTTGTTAGTTAAATCCGAGACCGCGCTCTTTCAAAGAACACCAGCTTCCGCCCTGCCCGATAACGATATGGTCAAGGCATGAGACATCCAGCAGCTTCCCCGCCTGCACAATGGCACGGGTCACTGCAACATCATCGGGCGAGGGAGTATTGTCTCCAGAGGGATGGTTATGGAAAACAATGATGGCGGGAGCCATGCGTGCAATGGCATCCTTGAATATCTCCGCAACTCGTACCTGGGATGAATTCACGGAACCCTCATACACCTGCACGATCCCGAGTACGTGATTTCGGGTGTCCAGGAGCATGACCCGCAGATGTTCCTTTTCCAGCAGGGACATTTCGTACTGTACAAGTGCGGCAGCGTCGGCGGGTGAATTCACGGTTGGCCGCTCTTCGTCTGGATGGTTGAGACGCAGTCCGAGGTTGAAGGCCGCTTTGATGCGAATGGCTGTAGCCTGATTGATGCCTTTGACCTTGGCAAGTTCCACGGGATGGGCGTGATATAAACGGCGGATTTCTCCGCCGAAATGGAGAAGCAAGGCTTCGGCAAGTTCGATCTGTTTGGGTCCGCCGATGAGCGCGGCAAGCAATTCCGAGTTGGAGCAGGTCGAGGCCGACTGGGTAACGCGGAACGCAGGCTGTTCGCGCAATGGCAGGCACTTGAGTCTGGGTTGATCGTATTGGGAGGAAACTTGAATGAGCAGTTGAGATGTGGTCATGGGAAACTCCTAGCGTTTGAGATTGTTCAGGCGGATGTCGATGTCGTATTCGCCAGAAACGATGTAGCGAATGAATTCGATGAGGAACCAGACGAACCAGGCAAGCGCGAGCATGGCGATCAGGACGAGCAGGGTGGTATAGATAGGGGTCATGTGTTTTCTCCTTGGGGTAACAAAAAACGGGAGGCGACTTGTGATCACCTCCCGTTTGGGGACTATCAGGATATGGAGTGTTCTCTTTCGCTTCCATCTCCATTCAGTTCAATCTCTCTGACCGCTGCATAGGCTTCCGCTTCTGTCAGGGTTTCAGCGCAGTCAAGGCAGACGCAGACTTCGTGAAGGTCATCGAAGACTTCGCCTTCGTGGAAATATCTGCTGCCGCGAGTCTCGACGATGATGTGTCTGTGCGGGCAATTGGAATATGGCATGGTGTCCTCCTATTTCTGCTTCTTGTCATTGCACCAGCCGCCGTCGTCGGTCTTGTGCGCCCACCATGTCTTGCCGTCCTTCTCGTATTTGCGCATGTCGCACTTGTGGATCGGGCATTGCTTGACCTCGCCTTTGTCGTTGTGGGTGAAGCGCTTTTCGGGGGTGCAGCCGTGCTGCATGAGGAAGGCAAGGGCGACACCCGCCTTGTCCAGCAGGTCTTTCCCGTTCTCGCCGCGTAGGGTGATGCGGCAGACAAAGCCTTCGGGGGTGATGTAGCTGACATTCCAGCTCGCGGGGGCTTCGGTGTATGGAACTTCGGGTTTTGTTACAGGTTCGAT
>CAIZNF010000646.1 GCA_903934275.1 uncultured Nitrosomonadales bacterium | reverse complement strand
TCATTGCGTAGGTTGGGCAAAGCGTAGCGTGCCCAACGAACGAAGATGCCTTTCGGGTGTCCGGCCAAAATTTTTTCGGCTTTAATGTCGGGCGCGCTACGTTTTGCTCAACCTATGGCATGACAGCCTCATATTTTTGGTTCCGGCTCGTTCGGCTTAGGCTGATGGAGAAATGGAAACAATCTTGCTGGGTTTCATTTTGGACTGGAGTTTTTTGCCGCCACGCGCGCGTTTCCCGAAGTAATCGTGCAAAGCTGCGCCAGACAATTTGATGACTTGCTCGCGTACTCCCGCTTTCCCGACAATTTTTATTTCGGCCTGGTTGATGACGGAAGCGGCAGCCAACTCGTCGCCTTCGCCTATGCCCATGATGATGACACCTTTGCCGCCGCCCGGCAGGCACTTCATCTCCGCCAGAAGGAACACTAACAGCCTTCCGCCACTGGATGCGGCTGCTACCAATGATTGGTTCGTTGGCGCAAATGGATTCGGTGCCAGTATGGCTTCTTGAGCCACAGTGATGAATTGTTTCCCCGCTTTGTTTCTGCCCACCATGTCGCCGAGGGCGCAAACGAAGCCGTAACCGGCAGAAGTGGAAATCAATAGCTGCTGATCGGATTTTCCGCATAGCGCATGGGCTATTTTGGCACCACTGGCGATCTCGATGAAGGTGGCGAGCGGTGCACCATCGCCTCGCCCAGAAGGTAACTGTGCGACCGGGACGCTGCACACGCGCCCGTTGTCGCAGATCACGATGCAGTGGTCGGTGGTGCGGCACTCGAACTTGCTGAGCATACTGTCACCATCTTTGAAGGCAAGGGCCGATAAATCCAAGCCGTGTCCCTGACGACTGCGCACCCAATGTTTGTTGGAGATGATGACGGTCACGGGTTCGTCGAGCACCTGTGCCACCACCGCCGACTTTTCCGCTTCTTTGATCAATGTGCGACGGTCATCGCCGTAGGTTGTGGCATCAGCCTCAATCTCGGCTGCGACCAGTTCGCGCAGCGCGCTTTCCTTGGCGAGCAGGCGCGTCAATTCGCGGCGTTCCTTCTCCAGCCCCTTGACCTCTTTTTCGATGCGGATGCCTTCCATTCGTGCCAATTGGCGCAGGCGAATTTCCAGTATGTCCTCGGCTTGTCGCTCGGAGAGCTCGAATCTCGCAATCAGAGCGGCCTTCGGATCATCTGATTCACGGATCAGGGCGATCACCTCATCAAGGTTCAGAAAGACCACCATGCGGCCTTCCAGGATGTGCAGGCGGTCATTGACTTGGGTCAGGCGATATTCGCTGCGGCGGCGCGCCGTGCTCAGGCGAAACTCAACCCATTCTCGGATGATTTTGGTCAATGGCTTCTGCTGTGGGCATCCGTCCAGTCCTATCATGGTCATGTTGAGGGGAGCAGAAGATTCCAGGCTGGTGTGGGCGAGCAGGACGTTCATCAGCTCATCCTGCGTCTGACGGGATGATTTTGGTTGGAACACCAGACGCACAGCTTGCGATTTGTCGGACTCGTCGGCTACCGCATCCAGCACCGACAGCAGCAATTGTTTGTTCTGCACCTGATCCTGCGTCAGGCTTTTTTTGTTGGCTTTAACTTTCGGGTTGGTCAGTTCGTCGATTTCCTCCAGCACTTTCCGGGTCGAGGTGCCATGCGGGAGTTCGTGTACTACGATTTGCCACTGACCGCGCGCCAGCTCTTCAATTGTCCAGCGGGCGCGCATCTTGAGCGAGCCGCGCCCGCTCAGGTAGCAATCGCGAATATCGCGCGGGGACGAGATGATTTGCCCGCCGCCGGGGAAGTCCGGCCCGTGAATGCAGGCGAGCAGGGCATCGTCATTGAGATCCGGGTTGCGCACCAGTTGCACGGCGGCTTCTGCAACTTCACGCAGGTTGTGCGAGGGAATTTCCGTCGCCATGCCGACCGCTATACCCGATGCACCGTTGAGCAGCACCATCGGCAAGCGTGCCGGAAGCATGGCTGGTTCCTGAAACGCGCCGTCGTAGTTGGGCACGAAGTCCACCGTGCCCATGTCTATTTCAGAAAGCAGCAGTTCGGCGAGTGGGGTGAGGCGCGTCTCGGTATAGCGCATGGCCGCCGCGTTGTCGCCATCGCGGGTGCCGAAGTTGCCTTGTCCATCCACCAGCGGATAGCGCAGGGAGAAGTCCTGTGCCAAGCGCACCATTGCTTCATAGGCGGATGAATCGCCATGCGGATGGTATTTGCCCAGCACGTCGCCGACCACACGCGCCGATTTGACGTGTTTGCTGCCGTGGCTCAAGCCCATGGCGCGCATGGCGTAGAGTATGCGCCGTTGCACGGGTTTCTGGCCGTCACACACGTCCGGCAGGGCGCGGCCTTTCACCACAGAGATGGCATATTCCAGATAGGCGCGTTCTGCGTACTGCGCAATGGGCACGTCATCGCCGTCCGGCAACGCGAGCAGCGGAGAAAATTGTTTTGTGCCGCCGTTATTGCCTCCGGCACTTGTTGTTATTTCCGGTTCTTCATTTTCGATTGGGTTGGCTTCGTCTTCCGGGAAGAGGTTAGATTGATCTGTGTGTTCGATACTCATCGTATTTCCAATTTCGTTTAAACGGTAAAAAGTAGTTGCTCCACGGTTTCCACCTTACGTGAGTTCGGTGTACTTCACATGGGTATGCTACAGATTGTAATTTTTGTTGTCGATGAGATACATCCAGATGATGATCCAGGAGAATATGGGAATTAAAGGTATGGTCAAAACTCCGCCTTACGTGGGCTCATTTGATGTTCAGTATTTCACGAATCTTGTTATCAAGTTCATTCCCGGCGGGTAGATTTGGCCCCGAGATGAATCTGGCTGAGAATTCATCCAGTTTGAATCGAACCGCTCTGTTTCTGACGAGTTTTCTTACATGCCCGTGCGGAACGGGATCACCCAAGTCGTAGGTAAATACCGTAATGATGCCCTTGCCCGGAGTATCTACGGTGGGTATGTCCAAACCAATAATTTCTTCAAAGCGCTGGTAGACAGGCTCAGGCACGATGAAGAACAAGCCGTTTTTCGCAAGTGCAGATTTCGAGTAAACGAGACTTTTGCGGATAATTTGCGGCATCAGCCGCTTGTGCACATTGGCCCAGTTCAAACCATGAGCTGAGGGTGGAATGACCGGTTTTTTATCCCTTGCTGCATACCATGCATCACGGTAGTTGCCGGTAATATCTATGCTCTGAACCTCAATGCCGACATACTCCATCAACTTGCCGTTTTTGATATGCGCAAGCACCCAATCCATGCTCATTTTGCTCAGTTTAACTTCTCTGCCAGAGTTCTGGCCCAATGCGACAACGCAATTTAGCACGCTGCTTTCCTTCTTGAGATATTCATCGAACAGCATGAATGGAAGCTCGCCAAACACATCCTCCGACACATGCCTGATCGTTTCGAAATTATTCGCATACAAACGATTGGGGCAGATGATTACATCTTGCCCCGTATTGGAAACCGAGCAGGTCCCATAACAAATCGTGTTCGTGTGATCGAACTTGGTACAAGCGCGCCCCATAAATGGACAAGCATTCAATCCCCAGAATTTTCTGGCTTTCGATGTAACGTCATTAGGCGCATGACCGAATACTTCAATCAAACTCCGGAAAATTTTTTTGTCCATTTTATGAGATTAGTTGTTTGATTTTTTCGCCAATTGCCTTCGCCATCAAGGGGGGGACAGCGTTACCAACCTGTTCAAACTGCTGGGTAAGATTGCCTGTAAATATATACCTGTCTGGAAAGGACTGAATTCTTGCCGCTTCACGGACAGAAATCGCTCTATCTTGAGTTGGATGGAAAAAACTGCCCCAATGGGGATCACATTTGGTCAGAATAGTTGAACAAAGCGCGTCTGGGTGCAGCCTGCCATAACGCTTCGTATGATCACTTCTGCGCGCACGTTGCAAACCCTTGGGCAGCATTTCATGCGGAATATCTCTCCAACTGCCACCCTGAGGTATGTGCTTCAATCTTTCAAGGTTTGCCTTGCCCAACTTTGCACAAGCATGGTTATAAATTCTTTCCGACCCTTGCCTGAGTATTCTCTGCAATTCAGATTGAGGATCAGCCGAATATTCCGCGTCATGAATTGCCTCTCCTGGAACAAGTTCGGGCAAGTCTGAAATGGCATCCCATGCAGTTGTCTGATTCTGCAAATGTTGCGAAAAAAGAGGATGAGTTTTTAAGCATAGCTCTTTTGCCCCGGCAAAATTTGCCACCGCATGCGCATCATGGGTGGGTTCTGGGAACTCGACTTTTCCGCCATCACGAAGGGCAATAAAGATTGTTCTAAAACGCATTTGGGGAATTCCATAATGGCCCGCGAACAAAATCTTGTGGGCAACCTTGTACCCCATACCTTCCAAATATTTGTAAATCGCATCAACAACAGTCCCCTTGCCCAAAGAAACAAGACCTGGAACATTCTCGATCAAGATCGCTTTAGGATGAAGAATGTCGGCGATCCGCAAATATTCTTTGAACAAGTGATTTCGCTGGTCGTCCAGCGTTCTTATCGGCGCATTGATCGAAAACCCCTGACAGGGTGGTCCCCCCGAGATTAAGTCCAATTCACCCGGCTTCAAGCCCGTTAATTCAAGAATATCGTGCTCGGATAATTCACAAATATCGTCGGTGATTACATGCGTCTTGG
>CAIZNF010000645.1 GCA_903934275.1 uncultured Nitrosomonadales bacterium | reverse complement strand
GGATCCTGAAGCGACCCATGTCGTCCTTGGTGGTGGCCGTCGGCACGGTGCTTTGCTTGCTTGGATCACCAGATGCCAAATGACTATTATAAGTGTCGACAAGTCATCCACGGCGCATGAAGAGGCGATCAGATTAGTCGCTGAGTATCGCCGCACGACACAGTTAAACCCCAGACTCGTGCATGTGCTTTGTAACACAGATAAGTTTACTGCGGAAGAATTGAAGGGAGCAACTTCCTTCAGCCGTTTCGTAGGAAGTACGAGATCAGAGCAGCTCGGCATTGATAGATAAAATAGTTTACGAGTCCGAATTCACTACAGTATACTGGAACTGTCACGTGTCGCCTCCGGAATTCCAGAGGTTGCTAGACGATTTCGGCATGGTCCCAGACTTGGCCCGTGGGTGGCAATGTGTCACAATTAGAAATCTTCGACAAGAGAAGACGGGGATGACGGTGTACTTGTGGTTGCGGCGTTTACCAATTAAGCTGCTGATAAGGTCGCCTCAAATCGTCAAGTGGCGCCATGAAGCGACCCAAGAGGTCGACCCTGCACGCGCTGTGAACAATCTTACTGCTGATCTCAGACCCGACGGTGCCGCCTTTGGTGTTCGTCGCAGCTCACGCGTAGTAGCATCCCCGAATACTGGTCGAATCTCTGAAAAACTTGTCACCTCGCCCAACCAATCAAAAATTATGACTCCGAAGACCAAAAATGTAAAAATAGCCAAAGTTACGCCGAAGAGCGCGAGCGCTCTTACCCCACCGGCAGACCGCAAGCGAATCTCATCAACCGGCAAGAGCCTGAAGGAATTGAAGCGAACACCAGTTCCAGTTGTAAAAGTCAGGCGTACAGCAGAGGGAAAGTCTGAGGAACGAAAGGAAGTTCATGTTGCCACTCAGCGTCTTGCGACCACACCTGGAAAAAGAAAACCGGCGGGTCAAGAAAAAATGGTGGGCAAAGAAAAAATAGTGGGCACAACAAAAGCAATCCTAGCAAGTACGGCTGGCGGGCAAACATCACCTAGTCCGACGCTGGCAGATGCGCGGGATCATGCGACTTCACCAGAGCATTCCGCGGAGGAATGGATTCGCTCAGATGAGCAATCGAAACTATTAGCAAGGATGCAGGCGCTTGAATCGGAACGTGAATCGAGAAAAATCGAGCATAACGCGATGCTAGCTTCATTGCAAGCGAGGCAAGCCGCCGCCGCAACTTCGCCTCCGGTAAATCCTGCCTCGTCAGCGGTCTCTGCAGATTCTCCGGCCGTGGTCCCAGTGCTTTTAATGGAGACTTTGGAAACGCAAGCGAAAAGGATAAACGAACTGTTATCAATTCACAAGAACCAGACGTCTAACCCTCAGAATGTCCTTGCTGTGAAACAGATGGAGGTTATTGCGGCACTGAACGAGGGCAACAAGACGGCCGCAACGAGAAAACAAATCAAAAAAAAAGCCAAAAAAGAAGCCAAAAAAAAATCGAAAAAGAAAGCTTTGAAGGAGAACGAGAAGAAGCAGGCGGATAAAGCACGTTGGCAGGCGAAGCGGGCAAAAACAGATCTGGCTAATGCGGCAATGCAAAAAACGCAGCGCAGGTCCATATAAGATTAACATAGTTATCATCACCGTTATCGTTATCGTCGTCTGATACAGTGGTGGTGACTTCATGAGCCGTGATCATGTGCCGCAGACGAGCAGGGACAGGTCCAACATTTTCAGCACATCATAATCGTAACATGAGAAGTCCCGATCTCTCACCAGCAACATTCTCATAGATCACGCTACGATGATGAGGAACCGCGGGACAGTTCCAGAAGCCGCAGCCACAAGCAGCGCCACCGCAGGAGCAGATCAGAACAGACACATCCCGCCCGTGAGGACAGGAAAGGCAGCAACAGGAGCAGGTCCAGAAGCCGCAGCTCTCAACGGCGCCAGCGCAGCAGGAGCAGGTCCAGAAGCCGCGACCGCCAGGGATATCGATTAGATGAGGCCAGGCAACATCGCAGGAGCCGTAGCAGGTCCAGTGCTAAACGACGCAACCGCAGCAGGTCCAGAAGCCACGAATCAAAGCAGGGCGATCGCCCACGAGGCCGAAAACAGCACCGAGAGGACAGGCAGCGGCCCAAGAGGAGTAGGTCCAGAAATAGCGCTGGTGCCAATCCCGCTTATGGCAAACCCAGTGGAGATCCGGCCGTGTGGACACCCGTGAAAGTTGGTGAGTTTTTAAAGCACGAACATTTCAATTGGAGCATCATCAGAAAGTTCAAGGAACGCAACGTATGCAGAGCTAATCTTTCGGGCTTGTCTGACCGCCAATTGGCGCAGTTGTTTGGAATGGACGAAATGAACATTAAGCACTACCATGCAGCCATGCGCCTAATTGGCAATTAGGCGCAGTTAGAATTGAGCAGCAAGCTTAAGCAGGG
>CAIZNF010000644.1 GCA_903934275.1 uncultured Nitrosomonadales bacterium | reverse complement strand
TAGATATGCCTTTTGCGTTGCTGTTTTATATTGTCATCGCATGGATAGCCTGGCCGTTGGTTTTCATTCCTATTCTGGGCTTTCTTGCCGTGGTCATTTATATCTATGCCCTCCAGCAAAAAATGCACGAGCTTTCCGAAACCACTTACCGCGCCGCGTCGTTGCGCAATGCCACGCTGGTCGAAAGCTTGACCGCCATGGAAACCATCAAGGCGCTCAGTGCGGAAAGCCATATACAGGCGACCTGGGAGAAGACGGCGGCATTCCTCGCAAAAAAGAGCAATCAGTTGCGCATGCTTTCGCTATCGGCCACGAATAGCGTTCAGACCATTCAGCAAATTATCAATGTCGGTGTGTTGGTCGGTGGCGTTTATCTGATTCACGATGGTTCCCTGAGCCAGGGCGGTTTGATTGCCTGCACCATGCTGACGGGGCGTGCCATGGCTCCTCTGGGGCAGCTTGCCAGTTTATTGATCCAGTATCAGGGCGCAAAAACCGCGCTTGATTCCTTGAATAAATTAATGGAAAAACCGATCGAGCGCCCACCCGAATCGTCGTTTGTTCATCGGCCTGAAATTCGCGGCGGTATCGAATTTCGCAATGTGACTTTCGGCTATCCCAACTGCGACCCGATCCTGAAAAATGTGTCGTTCAAAATTAATCCCGGTGAGTCCGTTATATTTCTCGGACGGGTGGGATCCGGAAAATCCACCATACAGAAATTGGTTCTCGGTTTCTATGAGCCGCAGGAAGGCTCGGTGCTGGTCGATGGCATCGATCTGCGCCAGCTCGACCCCGCCGACCTGCGGCGTAATATCGGCTGTGTCGATCAGGAGGCCATTCTTTTTTTCGGCACGTTGCGCGAGAACATCGCTTACGGGGCACCTTACGCGGATGATTCCGCCATTGTTGCGGCGGCGGAACTGGCCGGGTTGAGAGAGTTTGTCAACAAGCATCCGCGCGGTTTCGACATGCATATCGGCGAGCGGGGCGCTTCGCTTTCCGGCGGGCAGCGCCAGTGCGTCGCCATTGCGCGGGCGTTTTTGATGGAACCCCCGATCCTGTTGTTGGACGAACCGACCAGCTCTATGGACTACACCACGGAAAACGAATTCAAGCTCCGCTTGAGCCGTTTTGCAAAGCGTTTCAGTCCCGGAAAAACACTTCTTATCGCAACCCACCGCTCCAGCCTGATTGATCTGGCGGATCGTATTGTTGTAATTGACGAAGGCCGCGTCGTGGCTGATGGGCCGAGAGTTGAGGTGCTTGAGGCATTGAAAGCCGGGCGCGTGGGGCAAGCATCATGATAGATAAACTACTCCCCCGGTTGGATGCGGCTGCCAATCGCAGCAAAAAGCTGCTCGAGAAACCCCGCCAACGACTTCAACCGTTTTTCGATTGGCTGATTAACAAAACCGATGAAAAAGCGGACGATTCAAAGCTTCTGGATTTTGCCGCCGAGGCCGACTATGCCATTTCGAGTCAAGATCCTGTTCGTGCCCGCGCGCTTTTGCGAGCACTGGCCTGGATTGCCGCATTGTTTTTGGTATGGGCCAGTTTTGCCAATGTGGCCGAAGTTACCCGTGGCGATGGCAAAGTGATCCCCTACAGCCAGATACAGGTATTGCAAAGTATGGACGGCGGTGTTGTTGCGGAGTTGCTGGTGCATGAAGGGGATGTGGTGCAAAAAGATCAGGTGCTGATCCGTATAGACCAGACCCGTTTTCTTTCATCTGTGAAAGAAAGTCGCGCGCAATATCTTTCCCTGTTGGCCAAAGCGGCAAGATTGCGGGCCATTGCCGAAGGTAGCCCATTTGCTCCACCCGATGATGTCGTCAAAGAAGACCCCAAGACAGCAGAAGAAGAGCGCC
>CAIZNF010000643.1 GCA_903934275.1 uncultured Nitrosomonadales bacterium | reverse complement strand
CGTTCGGAATGACAGTTTTTTATCCACAAGCGACAATTTGTTGTCGCTTAATTTTGCATTAGAGACTAAGCCGGACAAAAGCCCGAACCAAAAAAGTGCCGCGTAGGAGTGGCCTCCAGGCCGCGATTTAGCGGCTCGCGGGCTGGAACCCGCTCCTGCAATGATTGGCTGCGCTTAAGGTAACGTCCTCACGAGGCGGAATCCGATGCTTGCGAAACGGTAATCAGATTCGCTTCCGCCACGCTTTGACGCACGCTGGGAGAAGCTCCAAGAGCCGCCGCGAGGTACGCGCAACACGCTATCACCTTGCCATGCACTGCCGTCTGATGGGGCATCTTTGTAGCTGTCATGATAGACATCGGCCATCCATTCCCACACGTTGCCGCTCATGTCGTACAAACCCCATGCATTGGCCTGTTTGGTTGCTACCGGATTGGTTGTCTTGCCGCTATTACCTGCTGGTTTTGCCAGCGCACCGTACCAGCCAATGCTGTCCATATTGTCGCCGCCGCAGTATTCATGCCGCCCTCCCGCGCGACAGGCGTATTCCCATTCGGCTTCACTCGGCAGGCGATATTGCTTGCCGGTCTTGGCATTGAGTTTTTCGAGGAATGTCTGAACATCGTCCCAGCTCACTTGCTCCACAGGGCAATTATCGCCACAGCTAACAAATTTGCTTGGGTTGTTTTCCATCAACGCTTTCCATTGCCCTTGCGTTACTTCGGTCTTGCCCATCGCAAACGCTTTTCCGATAGTGACGCGATGCACGGGCATTTCGTTTGGGTCACCGTTTGAACCCATTTCGAAACTCCCTGCCGGGATCGTCACCATCTCTGGGCAGTCGGCACAATCCTTAAAAACTTTACCAGCCGTCGCGCTGTCAGCGCTATTTCCTTTCGCGACCGCTTTGCGCTCATCTTTGGCATAAGTCTGAAACGAGCTGAACGCCAGCACTATCAATACGATTCTTAACACCTTCACTTTTTTCTCCTGTAAGTCAATGTTGAAGCGCGGTAGGAGACCGATTCATCGGGCGATCATGCATCAAAAATCGCGCAACGAACCGTGCTCCTACAAGGGCTTTGGTTCTAATAAAAATCCACGTTAATTTTACTACAGCTGATGGCATCATCGAAATAGCTTTATGCGGGCTGGTTCTGGAAAAATTATTTTGACAGAGATTTTGCTGGCAGAAAATCCCTTGGGTGTGCGAGAAAGAAATATTTGAATATTTCACAGTCTTTGGTGCATCAACCTACAAAAAGCAATTGTCCGCAGATTACGCAGATTTCCGCAGATTAAACAAAGAATTGCCCCGTTTAGCATACTCACCTTTTGGGTTATGCTGTAATCATTGATAACTGCATGAAAATCTGCGTTAATCTGCGTAATCTGCGGATTGAACTGCCGTTTCTAGGATCAAATCTTGTCAAAAAAGAACGCACATAGGCAGGGCGAGCGAATGCTTGCAATTGCCACGCAAACCGTTATAACATTGTTATCACTTTTGATTCGGAGAAAATCATGCGTACAAGTTTGAGACAGGTGGGTAATTCCCGTGGAATCATTATTCCCGCTGCGCTGCTGGCAGCCTGTGAAATGGGCGATGAGGTGGATATCAGGCTGGAAGGAAAAAGCCTGGTGATAGCTTCAGTCAAATTACCGCGTGCGAATTGGTTTGCAGCTTATCAGGCGGGTGCGGATTCCGAGCCGCTTGCCGCATTACCGGTAGATGAGGGTTGTGAGGAATGGGTGTGGTAGCGCGCGGTGAGGTGTATTGGGTCAATCTGGATCCAACCATTGGCAGCGAAATTCAAAAAATACGACCGGCATTGGTGGTGTCGCCCGATGATCTGAATGCCGCCCTGTCGTGTGTCATCATCGCGCCGTTAACCAGCAAGGGTCAGCCGCTAGGTTGCCGTCCCAAAGTGAATTTTTCAGGTAAGCCAGCACTGATTCTGCTTGATCGATTGCGTTCCGTGGGCAAACGCCGTCTGGCAGGCAAAATGGGAGAAATCGAACTGAAACTCTGGCACCCCATCTTGCTTGAGATGCTGGCATAAGACCTAGGCAGTTTCCCAGACTGCGCCGGGAAAATGAGGTTCGCCTTTGGCGAACAGGCGCACCGAAGGTTTTTGTCACAAGCGACAATTTGTTGTCGCTTAATTTTGCATTAGAGACTATGTAGACTAGGGCGATAGAGCATCGCGGTCTGCCCCAATATCCGGGTCTCCACACAAATTAAGTCGAGTCT
>CAIZNF010000642.1 GCA_903934275.1 uncultured Nitrosomonadales bacterium | reverse complement strand
TTGCCCAACCTACCCTCTATAGCTTCAAAATCCTATCGCCGCACCCAATACCGGAAGCCCCGGTGCGTACCGTTTCCAGAATCATGTCGCGTCCGATTTTCCCCAAAAAACTGTCCAAATCGGCGCATGAACCGGTCAACTCGATAGTGCAGGTATGCTCAGCCGTATCAATAATGCGTCCATGAAAAGTATCCGCCATGCGTTTAAAATCTTCACGCATATTGCCTTCGGCGCGCACCTTGACCAGCATCAGTTCACGCTCCAGATGTTCGCCATCGCTCAAGTCCATCACCGCCGCGACATCCACCAGTTTGTTAAGCTGCTTGTTGATCTGCTCGATGATCGCATCCGAACCGCTGGTAACAATAGTCATACGCGACAAAGTCGGGTCTTCGGTCGGCGCAACCGACAGTGATTCGATGTTGTAACCGCGTGCCGAAAACAAACCCGCCACGCGCGACAACGCGCCAGCTTCGTTTTCCATCAACAGAGAAATAATGTGCCTCATTATAGTTCCTCAGCCAGAATTATCTGTGACAAGCCCTTGCCACCTGGAACCATCGGGAACACGTTTTCAGTCGGATCGGTTTTGAAATCCATGAATACCAGATCATTTTTGCGCGCGAAAGCCTCTTTCAATGCCGGTTCAACATCAGCAGGTTTTTCGATGCGCATCCCTACATGCCCATAAGCCTCGGCCAGCTTGACGAAATCCGGCAGCGCGTTCATGTAGGTCTCGGAATATCGGTTGCCGTGGAAGAACTCCTGCCACTGCCGCACCATGCCGAGATAGCCGTTATTGAGCGAGATAATCTTGATCGGCAGATGGAATTGTTTGCAGGTGGACAGCTCCTGAATATTCATCTGGATGCTGCCCTCGCCTGTCACGCAGGCAACCGTTGCGCCGGGGTTGACCATCTGCACACCCATCGCCGCAGGCAGGCCGAAGCCCATCGTGCCCAGACCGCCGGAATTGATCCAGCGGCGCGGTTTATCAAATTTGTAATACTGTGCAGTCCACATCTGATGCTGGCCAACATCCGAAGTGATAAACGCATCGCCACCGGTAATTTCATGCAGCGTCTCGATCACGAATTGCGGCTTGATGATTTCGGAAGAATTCTTGTAACGCAACCCCCCGCCAACGGCGCGCCACTCGTTCACCTGCTTCCACCACGCGGCCATATCTGCCGCATCGGGAGACTGCCTGCTACTGCTGCGCAGCACACTCAGCAACTCGTCCAGCACCAGCTTCAATTCGCCAACGATGGGCACATCCACCTTGACACGCTTGGCAATCGAAGACGGATCGATGTCGATGTGAATAATCTTGCGCGGCACTTCGGCAAAATGTTCGACGTTGCCAATCACGCGGTCATCGAAGCGCGCGCCGACCGCCAGCAGCACATCGCAATGCTGCATCGCCATATTCGCTTCGTATGTGCCGTGCATACCCAGCATGCCGACGAATTGTTTGTCACTGGCCGGATAACCACCCAGCCCCATCAATGTGTTGGTGCAGGGGAAGCCCAGCAAACGCACCATATCAATCAATTGAGCGGACGCGCCCGACAGCACCACGCCGCCACCCGCGTAAACCATTGGCCGTTTGGCATCCAGCAACATCTGCACCGCGCGCTTGATCTGCTCACTGTCGCCCTTACCCGCCGGATGATAGGAGCGGATAGACACGCTGGCCGGATATTCAAAAGTGGTTTTGTGGTTGGACACATCTTTGGGGATATCCACCAACACCGGGCCGGGGCGGCCCGACTTAGCCAAGTAAAACGCTTTCTTGATGGTCGGGGCGATATCCCTGACATCTTTGACCAGAAAATTATGCTTAACGCACGGGCGGGTAATGCCCACCGCATCGACTTCCTGAAAGGCATCCTCACCTATCGCGCCAGTCGGAACCTGGCCGCTGATAATAACCATCGGCGTGGAATCCATATAAGCGGTCGCGATGCCGGTCACGGCATTGGTCAGCCCAGGCCCGGAAGTAACCAGCGCCACGCCCACCTTGTCGGAAGATCGCGCATAACCGTCAGCCGCATGCACCGCAGCCTGCTCGTGGCGCACCAAAACATGCTTGACCTTGTCTTGCTGAAATAGTGCGTCATAAATAAACAGCACCGCACCACCAGGGTAGCCAAACACATACTCAACCTGCTCCTCCCGCAAACAGCGAATAAGTATCTCCGCGCCAGTTAACTCCATCACAAACACCTTAAATATATACCAATAAGAACCGCGTAAGATAAAGGCTGGCAGCGTTTTGGTCAACTAAAAATCTTACACTGAAAATCCTACCACGAATGGCTGGTAGCTCCATCAGCGAGATAACATGCGGATTTTTAATGGCTGATGCGTGTCACGCCGCTACCGGTCAACACCCGCACCTTGTCGCCTGGCTGAAATTTCTCCTCCCCCGCTTGGGTCACCGCGATCAATTTGCCGTCCTCAAATCTGACCGTAATTTCCAAGGCAGACTGGCGGGTCGCGCCTTCCTCGATCGCAGAACCTACCACTCCCCCCGCCACCGCACCCAGCACAGCACCCACTGAACTACCCTTGCCGCCGCCCACATTACTCCCTGCAACGCCTCCTGCTATCGTCCCGGCCACAGTGCCAACAGGTGATTTGGAGCCTTCAATCTGTACCGTGCGCACATTTTCAACGGTGGCCATGCGCACATCCTCGACCTGCCGCGCCTGGTCGCGTGTATAGGTCGAGCCAGACAAACCGGAAGCGCAGCCCGCGAGTGTGGCCGTAACCAATAGCAGTGCGGCTATTTCTCTGATGTTAAGCATAGTAGCTCCCTCTTATTAAACTAACGCTAACAACCTATCGGTCTTGAAGTGGGCAGACGAATCGCTACGCGAGTTTCACGTTAAGGTAAGTGATCAGGCTTCCACGTCAAATCAAGTTCCCGCGCAGCCTTTACGTCATCGAGGCGACGCACCGGCATGGTGTGCGGCGCGCCCTTCACCAGTTCCGGCGTGGCATGCGCCTCGTCGCGAATTTCCTTCAGCGCGTTGACGAAGCCGTCCAGCGTCTCCTTCGATTCGGTCTCGGTTGGCTCGATCAGCAGGCATTCCGGCACCAGCATCGGGAAGTAGGTGGTGGGTGGATGAAAACCCTTGTCAAGCAGGCGTTTCGCCACGTCCATCGCGGAGATGCCGGTCGCATCCTTGAGCGGTTTCATCGAGATAATAAATTCGTGGCTGGCGCGGCGTTGCGGAAAGGCTGCGGTAAAGCCCGCTTTGCGCAATTCCGCCATCAGGTAGTTAGCATTCAGCGTGGCAAATTCCGCGACGCGGAGCATGCCCTCCACGCCCAGCATACGTGCGTATACATAGGCACGCAACAGGATGCCAATATTGCCGGTGAAGGCGGACATGTGACCGATGGATTGCGGCAGGTCGGCTTCGGTGAGGTAACGGTAAGTTGCTACCGAGCCCCTTTCCCCCAGCCCCTCTCCCCCATGGGGCGAGGGGAGTTTTGCGACCACCGGCAGCGGCAGAAATTGCATCAGACGTTCTGCCACGCCCACTGCGCCCGCACCCGGTCCTCCGCCGCCATGCGGGGTGGAGAATGTCTTATGCAGGTTCATGTGGATCACATCGAAACCCATGTCGCCGGGTTTGACTTTACCGAGAATCGCGTTCAAATTTGCACCGTCGTAATACAGCAGGCCTCCGACATCGTGGATGATTTTCTGGATGGCCTGAATTTGTTTCTCGAACACGCCCAGCGTGGAAGGATTGGTCAACATCAGCCCTGCGGTTTGCGGGCCGGTAACGGCGCGCAGCGCGTCTAGGTCAATGTCGCCATTCGCGTCGGTCGGAATCTCCTTCACGATATAGCCGCACATCACGGCAGTGGCCGGATTGGTTCCGTGCGCCGCATCCGGCACAATGATCTCGGTGCGCACCTTGTCGCCGCGCGCGTCGTGATAGGCGCGGATCATCGCGATACCGGCGAATTCGCCTTGCGCACCCGCCATCGGCATCAGGCTCACACCGGCCATGCCGGTCACATCTTTCAGCATTTCCTGCAAGTCATACAGACAGGCCAGCACGCCCTGCCCGGTGGATTCCGGCGCAAGCGGGTGACGCGCCAGAAAGTTCGGCAGCATCGCCAGCGTATTGCAGGCGCGCGGGTTGTATTTCATCGTACATGAGCCGAGCGGATAGAAGTGCGTGTCGATGGAAAAATTCTTTTGCGACAGCCGGGTGTAATGGCGCACCACATCCATTTCCGAAGCTTCCGGCAGCAGAGGCTGATCCTGGCGCAACAGCGCGGCAGGAATGCCGCTGGCTGTAGCTGTGGTGTGCGGAGCCTGTGCCGCGTTGCGGCGGCCTGGATGGGAGCGTTCAAAAATCAGCATGAAATTGCAACCTTAGTTGGTATGAGTCTTGTTGATTGGGTCATGCAAAAAACATATTTGTCCGCAGATTACGCAGATTGGCGCAGATTAAATGGCGTGCTACGGGCACATGGATATCCATCGGACAAATAGGCGATGATTATCGGGGTTATAGAGTCGGCCATTAAAAAGTTTCCCGTTCGTGGTGAGCCTGTCGAACCACACAACCCTTCGACAAGCTCAGGGTGAACGGATTTGTAATCTGTTTAATCTGCGCAATCTGCGGATCGTTTTTCCAGGTTTAAATTGCTTGCAATGCAGCCAGCGCCGCATCGTAATTCGGCTCATTTTTAATATCGCCGACCAGTTCGGTATACCGTACCACATTTTTATCATCCAGCACGACCACCGCGCGTGCCATAAGTCCGGCCAATACACCATCGGCGATCTTCACGCCGTAGTTGCGCATAAACTCGCGACCACGCATGATGGAAAGGTTGACTACGTTGTCCAACCCTTCGCTGGCGCAGAAGCGCGCCATGGCAAACGGCAAGTCAGCGGAGACGTTTATCACCACGGTGTTGGTCAAAGAACTGGCGGCCTGATTGAAGCGGCGCGCGGAAGCTTGGCAGGTTGGAGTGTCCAGGCTGGGCACAATATTCAGCACCTTGCGTTTGCCGGCAAATTCATTGAGTGTGATGTCTTTTAAATCCTTATTTACCAGCGAAAAGGCTGGTGCGATTTGCCCAACTTGCGGAAAATCGCCATACAAAAAAACTGGTGAACCGCCGAGTGTAGTGCTGTGTGTCATGATGTTCTCCTTAGTTAAGTGCGTGGCGTAACGCCGCCACATAGCGTTGCAAATCTTCATCGGTCTTGGTTTCGGTGGCGCACACCAGAATAGCGTTACCCAGTTTCGGGTAGTGCGGTTGCAGATCCAAGCCGCCCGAAATACCTTGCACAGCCATACTGTTCAGCACTTTGGCGGAAGAATCAGGTAACTGCAATACTATTTCATGAAAATGCGACGCACCGAATAATCGCTTCACGCCGGGAACGC
>CAIZNF010000641.1 GCA_903934275.1 uncultured Nitrosomonadales bacterium | reverse complement strand
GCGAAAGGCTCCGAACCGATTGCAGTAACTGGTATTCCTTGCGAACAACAAAGGCTGGACGCAATATTGCGCCATGAGTTCAAATTCGCGACATTCTTTAATCAAAAACCTTCATGTGTCCGCTCCGCGTGGGAGGCCTATGGACTTGGCTATGCTGGATGTGCAAGGAGTGTACGCGTTTGCAGAGACACGCTGAATCGTGATCAATGCCTGCTGTTTTTGCAGGGCCAGATACTCTGACAGGCAAAGTCAGTCAGGTGATAGCCGCGCCCATAGGACGTGGTTTTCTATGTCTCAATAAAGAACAACCTTCAACTAACTTCACACCTCCCCGTAAATTGCAACACAGATTCTGTGCATAATTGCTCAGAATCCACCTGATTTTATTATGCCTTCCACGCAACAATTGTTGCATGGAAGACATTCAATCCCTCAAGGCGTTATTCTGGTTTTCAGGCAAGATGGATTTGCTGTACGAGCATCTCTGCCGCCAGTACAAAACATACATCCTGCTTCTGCTTGCATATCTCGCTTTTTCGCTGAGGTATGAGTTTGCCGTCAACGCCAGCGTCAGCCTGCCGGGCACGCTGTATCTCATAGAGAAGGGCGACTTCCCCAAACGAGGGGAGTACGTCGCCTTCAACTACCAGAGCGATTTCCTGTACCCGCAAGGCACACGCTTCTTGAAGCGCGTCATGGGCACAGCGGGCGATTCTGTCGAGTCACGCGACCACAAATACTATGTCAATGGGAAATTCGTGGGTGAAGCAAAACCTGCAACCAGCACCGGGCGACCGATTCGGGAGCTGGGGTTCAATGGCGTAATCCCCGCTGGCCACTACTATGCAATGGCCGATCACCCGCTGAGTCTTGATTCCCGGTATGAAGCGGTTGGCCTGGTGTCAGCCAGCCAGGTCATCGGCAAGGCGTTCAGGCTGTTCTGATTCATGGAAACCTTGACTGATCGACTACTGCGCAAATTCCGCTTTCTGCCGGGCGCGCATGATGTTGCGCAAATCAAACAGATTGCGTCTGCCAGGCGGATTGAAGACCTGCAAAGGATACCGCGCTACCCGCCATTCATGGAGGGATTGCCGGTGTATGCCCCCGCCGAACTGCTCGCCACGCAACACGAACTGACGGGCGGAATTCACAACTTGATTGCTGACGCGAAGCTGCTGGCAACTTACTACAACCCGGCGATGTTGCGCCTTGCCGCCTTCGTCCATCTCTTGCCGGCCTCGCAGGCGCATCATCATCGCGGTGCGGGCGGCATGTTGCGCCACTCTCTCGAAGTCGGGTTATGGGCACTGCAACAAACCGAGGGCAAGTTGATACGCGGCGTGATAACGCCACAGCAACGACGGGTGATAGAGCCGCGCTGGCGGCTGGCCGTGTTCCTGGCTGGCATCTGCCACGACCTCGGCAAGGTGGTGACAGACTTGACTGTCACCGACCGCGCGAATGCGCAAAGGTGGCGGCCTTACCACCAGGGGGTCTATGACTGGGCGCTGTCGCATCGCATCGAGAATTATTTTTTGCACTGGCAAGAGGGGCGGGGAAGACATCACACCAATGTGTCCAGCACCCTGATCGATGCGGTGATCGCGAAAGAGTCGTTCGACTGGATCAGCGATGGTGGCACGGATGTGGTGATCTGGCTGACGGAATCGCTCAACAGCAACCCCGGTCAAACCAACCAGATACATGACTATGTGGTCAGAGCCGACCAGTTGAGTGTCGAGCGTGATCTGAAAACCATGGGCGTGGCGATGGCAGGCTACGAGATTGGTGTGCCGGTCGAGCGGTATCTGACCGACATCATGCGTCGTCTGGTGCGTGAGGGCGTTTGGCGCATCAACGAACCATCCGCCAGAGTATGGAATATCGACGGCATTACCTACCTTGTGTGGCCGATGGCGGGCGAAGAAATTGCCCGGCGCACCAACGATGAAGACATTCCCGGATTGCCCAAAACACCGGATGGCATCCTCGACATGATGGTCGAAAGAGGGATTGCCTGTATGCGCGTAGGCGATGGTGACCCTTATTTCTACATCGCGCCTGACGTGCTCACTGAAAAAATACCCACCCTGAAACTGAAGTCCATACGGCTGCGCGATCAGGCGCTCATCAGCACGATGCCGATTGCGCCTGTCGCTGGCCGCGTGATCGGCAGCAACGAAGCTGCTGGCAGCACCGAAAACCATGTTGACGCAGAAAACCCAGAACGTCCCCAGCACCTCTCCAGCACGTCTGAGCCAGCGACCAGCACCGGCTCAGAAAACCCAGCACCTCTACAGCACGTCTCCAGCACAGCTGAGTCAGAAACCCTTGGGCCAGCAACTCCTGTCATCGCCGAGCAGCTCACCGGCAGCGTGGGCGAAATGCTCAAGGTGCTGATCGAGGATTTCCGAACCGGCAAGAAAGCATTGAACGACCTTGCCGTGCGTCCCGAAGATGGCTGCCTGCGTCTCAAATGGCCACAGGCTTTTGCCGGTTATGGATTCACGCCCAAGCAGATACTGGATGGCCTTACCGAGCGCGGCTGGATGGAAGCGGACAGTGAGGTAGCCAAAGTGGGTGAAGCCGAGTTTGTCAGCGGTATGGCCAAGGCCATCAGGCTTACCCGGTCGATCAGCAACCTTTTTCCGCACCGCGCAACAACCGCGCCTCAATGCGCCCCTGCCAGTACGGATTCCGCGGTCGAACCGCAGCACGAAACCAAGGCAGTTCGCCAACCTGCCACGAGCGATGTGCCTGAGCAGTCGAATATCGCCACGCCAGCCAAAAAGCACAGGAAGCGTTCTGCGCCAAAGCCAGGCGCGACTCGTGTTGCCGCGTTCAAAGATCAATCGCCTCCGCCTGTTGATCTGTCAGGCCAAATTGCCAGGCTGAACGAATTGTTGCAAGCGGCCAAGAGAGACGGCCAAGAGCTCACCAGGCGCGACATCAATTTGCTGGTGCAGCAGAAAGTAGGCGTTCTGGCAGCCGCACATCTCATGCGTGGCATCGAGCTTTCCGACATCCCGGAACTGAAAACATGAACAAGAAACAGATCAACATTTTCATCGGACATGATCTGCACGGACAATGGTTCGCGCTATCTCCCGACATCCCCTGGCTGGTCGCAGAAGGCGAATCGTTTGCGGCTGCCCGTGAAGCCCTGGCCGATATTGCGCCGGGGCTGGCAAGCATGCACGGCATCGAGGGGCCGATTGAGCTGGTATGGCGTTCGATAGGTCTGGGCTCGCAAAACGAAATCTGAGATGCGAAACCAATCCTGTCTTGCTGCGCTTTATGCTGTGTTGATCGCCACTCAGGTAGGGCTGGCTCATGCAGAAGACCTCGGCGTCATCGGCAAGGCGTATGACATTGTCGAGCGCGACCTCATCGAGGTCATCAAGAACAAGTTGCACCACATGGAAAAAACCGGTGAGCTGGCAAAACGACAGACTGAATACAAAAAACGCGTGATGTCGGGCATTGAACACCCCAGGCCTATACCGGGCATTCAAGCCACAGAAACAGCCAATACACACTATTACGACCCTTCCATTGTCACGGACAAGGATATTGCTGACGCAACCGGCAAAGTCCTTTATCCCCGTGGCACACGCGTCAATCCGCTCGATTACATCGGCTGGAACAAATACTTGCTGTTCGTGGATGCGCGCGATGCCAGGCAGTTGGCATTCAGCAAAAAAATAACCGCCGCATCCGACAGGCCGGTCAAGCTGGTACTGGTAGCAGGTGCCCCGCTGGAGCTGATGCGGAAATGGAAGATGCCAGTTTATTTCGATCAGGGCGGCAGGCTGACCAGACGTTTCGCCATCACCCAGGTGCCCGCCATCGTCAGACAGGAAGGGAAGAGGCTGCGTATCGATGAACTACGTTACTAAAACATTACTCTGTGCGTTCGGCCTGCTGGTATGCGGACAGAATGCGCTGGCCTCTCTTGAATGCCAGGGGCGATTCCCCAATCCGATTACCGACATCTGCTGGAGTTGTGTTTTTCCAATCACGTTTGGTTCGGGCGCGCTGTCGCTACCTCTCTCGCTCGGGCAGGAGGACACCCCGAATCCGGGTGGTACGCCGGTTTGCCTGTGCGGCATCAATCCCGGCATCAAGATCAGCTTCTGGGAGCCGGTGCGTCACGTCGATGTGGTACGAAAACCATTCTGCATGACATCGTTGGGCGGTATTGACATGAACCCCGGCTTTGACGCGCCGCATGGCACACAAGGGAAAAAAGACAACTCCGACACCAGCTCGTTCTATCAGGTGCATTGGTATGTCGATCCGATATTGATACTCCTACAGGCCGTTATAGACAGTCCGTGTCTCGAACAGCAGGTGTTCGATGTGGCCTATCTCACCGAACTCGATCCGCTCTGGAATGATGACGAAATGACCAGCATCCTCAACCCGGATTCATTCCTGTTTGGCAACCTGGTCGCCAGGCTCGCCTGTGGCGCTGATTGTGTTGCATCTTCGCTCGGATTCGGCAGCAACTCGCTGTTCTGGTGCGCCGGTTGTCAGGGTTCGATGTATCCGCTGAATGGGCATGTCGCCTCGCATATCGGTGGCGTGCAGGCATCGAGCCTGCTGGTGTCGCGCATCATTGCCAAGATGCATCGCGAAGGGCTGATGTGGGCCGCATCGGGGAGTTCCGGGCTGTGTGGATACTACCCGCAACTGCTCATGGACAAGACCAACTACAAATACCAGATGCACTTTCCGGTAGCGCAAGACAAGATCAACGGCAAGTGTTGCCAGCCTCTGGGGCGCACAACAGTCCTTTGGGGAGCGGGCAAGGAAATGCCGGCCGCTGGCGAAGACTTTGCCTACATGATTTTCCGCAAGCGGAACTGTTGCCAGGGGGCATTCTGATGGTGAACCTCACGTCGCGCATCACATTGGCCTGTGCGCTTGTTTTGCTGGTGCAGCAAGCCTGCGCGGAAACGGAACTGGAAAGATCAAACCGGATTCTCGGTGAAATTAACGAGCGCGTGGTT
>CAIZNF010000640.1 GCA_903934275.1 uncultured Nitrosomonadales bacterium | reverse complement strand
GCGATAAATCGCGCTCCTACAGGTTTCAACTGCCGATTTTAGTATCTTATGAAATTCATGGATGGGCGGATTCAACTCTGAAGTGCAACTTTTGTAGGTGAATTTAGGTGGCGAGCTGCGTTAATATCGGAGCCACTTAAACGACCAAGTAAAAGGAGCACAGATGAAGAAATATAAGCAGCTCACCAGCGAGCAGCGATTCCTGAGAACGGATCTCGTCGTCAACTATCAAAACTGTCGCTAAATTTGAGAACGCCTATTCCCCCCGATTCTGCGGTGTAGCGCCAGATGGCGCGGTGTGCGCGAATGCGGCACTTTATGGACAAAATTGTAGCGCGCGACATGATAGCTGGGATCGAAACCGTAAAAATTGCGCTTCATCTGCGCCAATTCTTCGGCGCGGTAGACGGACAGCGGTTTTTTTTGCTCATCGAGGCAGCGCTCTGCACGTTTTTTGGCAAGAAGCGTTGGCACATCTGCTAAGAGGCTTTCCGCCAACACCTCCACGCCGCACCGGAATCCCGCTGCGTCGCTACCGAAACAGTCATCAATCAGGCCGAGCTGTTTCGCTTGCGTCGCCCCCACCGGGAGGCGGTTCCCGGTGATTTCGCCCGCGCGTTCCGCACCCACCCGGCGCGGCAGCAGGTAAGTCCAGTATTCTGAGCCGTACAGGTTGCCCATCGCCTTGTAGTGCGGATTAAGTACCACGCCCTTCCGCGCCACCACTCTATCCGCCGCCAGCGCAAGAAACACCCCGCCCGCGCCCGCATTGCCCTGCAAAGCTGCAATAATCAAATGACTGTCGGTAGCAAGGATGGCGAGCACCAGATCGTTCATGGCATTGATGTTGCGCCAGGATTCGTCGGCGGGGCTATCGGCCGCCTCGATCAGGTTAAGGTGGATACCGTTCGACCAGAAGTCCGCACCGCCCGCCAGCACAATCACTTTCGTGTCGCGCCGGGTCGCCTCCCGATAAGCCTGGAGCAGACGCTCGCACTGCGCTGTGCTCATCGCACCGTTGTAGAACTCGAAATGCAGATAGCCGACCCCGTTTTTTTCCTCGTAGCGAATGTCGCGCCAACTACCCTCGGCCTCCGTCACGCCAGCCAGTTTTTTGCCCAGCACCATTGCCGCAGGCAGCTTGAAGGGCGGCTCGCGTTCCTGTTTCATTTTCAGGTGGCCGATCCACACCGCGCCGTCCACAGTGGCGCGACAGATATTACCGTTGCAGTGGGCAATGACTTCCCCCGGTACGCCGCGCAATCCGGTTTCGGAATGTGCATTGTATAAATAACAAGCTTCACCCAGCACTTCGTCGAGCACGCCGGGAAAACCATCGGCAGATCTGATTTTGCGCAGCACTGTCGCTGTGTTGTCGCGCAGCCAATCGATAGCGCGGTCTTCCTGACGCACTGCTGGCCGCCACTGCCCACGCACATCGGGTTGGGCATAATCGAGCGGCTCGGGCATGAAATTGCCCACTTCAAATTTTCCAACCGCCTCCAGCACCGCCGTCGTTGCCGCTTCCGTCACTTCGTCGCGGTAGAGGCTGCTCTTGCTCGCCGCGCGCATCGGGAAATTTGCGCTTGCCCAGATACTGCCCGCATCCATTTCGGCTGCGGCCTGCAGCACCGTAACGCCCCATTCCTGCTCGTCATTCAGGATCGCCCAATCCAGTGCAGACGGCCCGCGATCTCCCCTTATACCGGGGTGAACGATCAGGCAGACCTGCTCGCGCCAGATTTTTTCGTGAATGGCACGTTTGAGGAAAGGTGCAACGATCAGGTCGGGGCGGTGCATCGCCACCGCCTCCAGCGCAACTGCGTCACTGATGTCGAACTCGATTGATACCTCGTGACCTCGCCCGGTCAGCTCAAGGTAGAGCCGCTGCGACAGGCTGTTGAAGGCATGGGTCAGAAACAGGATTTTCATGTCTCTAGCATATCCTCGGCAACTGCTCGCCCGTCAACCAGTCAACGATGCGTCGCCCGCCGAAAGAGGTTTCCATCTGCACAAAGTGATGGCTATCTTCGATCACTTCACCGATCAGCGCCGCCTCGCGACCAAGCGGATGGGCGCGCATTGCCGCCAGCAATGCCTCCGCATCCGCACGCCTGCAAATGGCGACCAGTTTGCCCTCGTTGGCGGAATACAGCGGATCGAGGCCGAGGAACTCGCACGCCGCACGAACTTCGGCGCGGATGGGCAGATCGGTTTCATTCACCATCATACCGACACCCGACTGGCGGGCGATCTCGTTCAGCGTGGTGGCCAAGCCGCCGCGCGTCGGATCGCGCAGCACATGAATATCCGCCACCGCGCCAATCATCGCCGCGACCAGGCCGTGCAACGCGGCGGTATCGGACTGGATGGCGGTACCGAAGCTGAGATTCTCGCGCAAGCTGAGAATCGCCACGCCGTGATCACCGATGGGGCCGTTGATGATGATCGCGTCGCCCGGTTGGGCGCGCTCGCCGGAAATATTCACCCCTGCCGGCACCATGCCGATGCCGGTGGTAGTGATAAATACGCCGTCGCCCTTGCCGCGCTCGACCACCTTCGTGTCGCCGGTGACGATTGCCACGCCAGCTTCCCTGGCAGCGCGTGCCATCGACTCGACGATGCGCGCCAGATCGGCGAGCGGAAAACCCTCTTCAAGAATAAAACTCGCCGAAAGATAGAGCGGCACCGCGCCGGACATCGCGACATCGTTGACGGTTCCGTGGACGGACAGGCAGCCGATATCTCCGCCGGGGAAAAACAACGGTGAAACGACATGTGAATCGGTCGCCATCACCATGCGTCCGCCGGATACGGCAAAGCTCGCCTGATCGTTTTGCTGGTTCAAGTATTCGTTATCGAATGCCGCGAGGAACAGCTCTTCGATCAGCTGCGCCATCGCCCGGCCACCGCTGCCGTGGGTCATATCTACACGACCATGTTTCAGGTCGAGTGGTCGGGTGTAACCGCGTTTCACGTTGCTCATGTTTGCCTGTATCGTCCATAAGTGTAATAAGCCGCGCACGCCCCTTCTGACGACACCATGCATGAGCCTATCGGATTTTCAGGTGTGCATACGCTGCCAAACAGTTTGCAGTCGATAGGTTTTTTCACGCCCCGGATGATCGCGCCGCATTCGCACGCCTTGTTGTCGGGCACGGCATTGTAGGGCAAGTCAAAACGCTGCTCGGCATCAAATGCGGCATATTTTGCCTTGATCCTGAGGCCGCTGTAGGGTACCAGTCCAAGCCCGCGCCATTCGAAGGAGCGGCGCAACTCGAACACTTCCGCCACCATATCCTGTGCCTTGAGATTACCATCTCGCGTCACGGCGCGGGAAAACTCGTTTTCCACCTCGGCTCGACCCTCATTCAACTGCCGCACCAGCATCAGGATCGCCTGCATCACATCAAGTGGTTCGAAGCCCGCTATCACCACCGGGCGCTGATATTCATAGGCGAAATATTCGTATGGCCGGCTGCCGATCACGGTAGAAACATGCGCCGGGCCGATGAAGCCGTCGAGTGGCAGCAAACCCAGCTTGCGCACTTCTGGCGATTCGAGAATATTGGCGATGGCAGAGGGGGTCAACACATGGTTGGAAAACACCGAAAAATTTTCGAGGCCCAGCTTTTTCGCCTGTAAAATTGCCACCGCCGTCGGCGGCGTGGTGGTCTCGAAGCCGATAGCGAAAAACACCACTTGTTTATCCGGATTTTCCTGGGCAATGCGTAGCGCGTCAGCACTGGAATAGATCATGCGCACTTCCGCCCCGCCCGCTTTGGCCTTCAGCAAGCTGACCTGATCCGAGCCGGGTACGCGCAGCATGTCGCCGTAGGAACACAGTATCACGCCGGGCGTGCGCGCCAGCCTAATGGCGCTATCCACCCTCCCGATCGGAAGCACGCATACCGGGCAACCCGGGCCGTGGATCATGCGCACGTTGTCCGGCAGCAAATCCTGGATGCCGTAGCGGAAAATGGCGTGGGTATGCCCGCCACAAAATTCCATCAGACTGTAGCTGCGTCCGGGAAGAACCTCGCGCCGCACATCGGCTGAAAGCTTCTTGGCCAGCGTGCCATCGCGAAATTCGTCGATATATTTCATGTCGGGTTTTTACCCAACTCGGCAAACAATTGCAGGGTTTTTTCCGCCTCTTCCGGGTCGAGCCGATTGAGTGCGTAGCCAACATGGACGATAACGTAATCGCCTACGGCTACGCCATCCACCAGCGCCAGCGAAATTTCCTTACGCACCCCGCCCAGTTCAACCACGGCGCTGTCGTTATCGAGAAGCTCGGCCACGCGAGCCGGAATTGCAAGACACATTCATTTCTCCAAAAAACATTTTTGCTGCGTGGGGCACAGAAAAAATTGTGATTTTAATCCTCTACGGTAAAGCCGGTTTGCATCGCTACCCACGCCTGCCCCAAACTCAACCCGCCATCGTTGGGCGGTGCTTGGCACGCTTGATACACGCAGACACCCATAACCTCCAGGCGGGTGGCCAGATTCGCGCTGAGCAGCCGATTGAGGAAACAGCCGCCGCCGAACACCACGCTATTTAGCCCGGTATTTTCCATTGCCGCAACCACCCACGCGACCAACGCATCAGTCAATGTGGCGTGGAACAAAGCCGCACCGTGACCGGAATCGCGCACTTTGCTCAACATCGCGAGCAGCGGCAAAAGATTCAGCAGGCCTTCGTCAAGAGTGTAACCGTCATTCATCACCACCAAAGTTACCACCACCAAAGATACCGGAGTCGATTTTTTTGGAAGCACCCAAAACAATTCTACTCCGGCACTCATGGCACTTCTTTAGAGGCTAATAAGCGGTTCAATGAAAACCTGAAAATTTAACTCAAGAAATTACGGTCAAAATTCCTCGATAAAGCTGGGACTTGGTCGGGCTGGGTGGAAGCCCGACAGACTGCTAGGGAGAAAGTTGAAATCGAGTTATTGGCGGCTTGAAAATAAACCGTGGTACCTCCCCAATTGTTTCTTGATCAAGCTGGTTGCTTGCCGCGTAACTTGATGCAGGCTGGCGAAAATAAATGTGACCCTGGCCCCTTAAATCTCTTAAATCTTCTCCTTAAATCCCATTTGATTGTTCGAGTTATTTTATATTTCGGTTGGGGCAATTACCGGCGGCTTCAATTTTGCCTTGGCAGCCAACTTCTCAAACTTCCGGTCGAATGTCGCCAATGCTTTACAGCCTGTTGTACCAGCATGGTGCAGCGCATCAGCGAAATCAAAACCCGACTGGTAGTATTGAAGCGCTAGCTGAATATCAGACTGTCTTTCAAAATTCATATTTCGCACTGACAACAGTGCTTCAAATGATCTTACGATGGCTGGCCTATCCAGTGAGTATGCGCCGCGCAACACCCATTCAAGCTCCAAAGTCACCGTAAGCGGCACAAACAAAGCATTGCCGGTATCAATAAGCGAGGCTGACTGGCGAGCCTGTACCGGATCGTCATTGGTCACCAGCCTTGCCAGAATATTGGTATCAAGCGCAATCACGGTTTGGTCGCGTATTTGGCAACATCCATTTGTTCCGCAGAAATCGCCTTGCCAGTGTACCCGGCAATGCCAACACAGTCGGCTGCGCTTTTTGTTTTTCTGGCATCATCCACTAACGCTCTGAATCCACCTGCATCGGGCAAAACATTCAACCTCGTGCCAGGCGTAATACCCAACAGTCGGCGAATCTCTGCGGGGATAACCAGCTGGCCTTTTTCAGACACCGTTACAATCATGATTGACTCCCGAATTGATCTTGCCCGTTTAAACGTTTGCATGGTATCACATTGGCTTACCAGTGTAAGCAGTGTGGATTTGCAAAACAATTTGATCACCTGTGGCCACACCTATTTCGTGCCAGCTCTATAGTAAAAAGATTCAGAACGTATCTGTGCGATCACCAGCAATGCTGGCGAAAACCGTATTGGTTTAGAAAAATAATTCGAACACGGCCCCTTTAATTCACGAGCTCCACAAGAAATCTTGGTGTTTTTGGCATGGAAAG
>CAIZNF010000639.1 GCA_903934275.1 uncultured Nitrosomonadales bacterium | reverse complement strand
CAGTTCGTTCAGGAAGGTTTCGAGCGACCAGACTTCGCGGGTAGCGGTTGCCAACAAGTCGCCAACGATTTCCACTGCGGTGGGCATTCGCAGGATGCGCAGGTGTTGCTGGATTTGTTCAAGCTGCGACATGCTCGACCTCCGCCAGAAAGAGCTGGTCATAGAGGCTCAGATTCACCAGCGGGAGAGCAAGTAGCGGAACACACTGAGGGGCGACCATACCCCCGGTCAATTCGATAATGGTTTTTTCATCCCAGAGGTTTTGAACTTGGTCTTGATCTAGCAGCAGGCTAAGCGCTTGGGCAACATCAGCTTCCAGCCCGAGGGCGGCTTGTTTCAGGAGGCGCAGATAGATCAGGTCTGCTTTGCGCGGCGAGAACTGCCGATTGAGCGCTTCCCAAGTCTGGCGGAAGATCTCTTGCGGGAAAAGGTCATCTCGGTAGCGGTAGTTGCGAAACCCGCCAGGTTTGCGCAGCAGGCTGTCGATGACGTGGCGATAGTTGATCTGGTAGTGATGTGCTCCGGGGACACGCGGCATCGTCTCGATGCGTTGGTTGGCATACCAGACTTCGATGTGCCATTCGTAGATGCGCACCGTGGCGCGCTTGCCTTTCAGTCCACTCGGGACGCTGTACCCGTTGCTGCCCACACGCAATATTCCATTGCTGCCTACGCGGACGATCAGTTCGCGCATCTGCGGCCAAGGTTTGGCTGTGAGTGGTTTCATGACCGCCAACTCTTCGGTCAGTTTGGTCTGTCGCCCGGCGTTCCGCTTGTCCATGATGCCGAAAAGGAAGGTTTCATAGGCGCTCAGGCTCTCAAAGTCACGGCTGCCGCGTAACAGTAGCTGCTGTTCCACAGCTCGTTTGATGCCGCCGTTGGATGATTCAACGTCGCCGTTTTCATTGGGGCTGGCAACATGGATGGTGCGCGCTTCCAGTCCGTAGTGTGTTAGCAGTTGCAGATATTCTGCGTTGTAGCCGCGATCTTGCGGACTCTTTTCTCGGTCAGCCGCACCCAGTTTGTGGGTGGCGGCGGTCGTGTGGTCGGTCTGGTGTGCTTGGGGCACATGCCCCAATTTGATCAAGGTACTTTGCAATCCCAGCCGAATTGAAAGCAACGATTCACTCTGTACTACCCGCCCCCACTCCCAGTTCGAGTACGGCAGAACGCTGTGAAACAAAATATGCTCGAATGGCTCGCCCTGCAGGCTAACCTTGAGTTCGTTCATGCAGGTTCCGTCGCTTTGCAAAACTTCGCCGGGCTGATGCACCTGATCGAGCGTCAGCGTTTGCGATCGGTTGAGCACCCGCCAATTGCTAACGCGGCGTTGCAGCGTGCGCAATTGCCCTTCCTGGTATTTGACTCCGTCTCGTTCGCACAACCATTCAAAGATCGTTTTGGCTTCCAGTTCGGACGCCGTTTCCAATTTCTTCTCCACTTCCGCCCAGTCTTTTTCAAACGGGTCGGGGCGCGTGCGATAGCTGCGTGGTTGTTTCAACTCGCTTGGCAGTTCTCCCTGTTGTTCGTACTTCCGCACGGTTTTTCGGCTGCGCAAGTTTGCTTTGACTGCTGCTTGTTCCTGCGTTTTTCCTTTGCTGCGTTCTTTCATTAGTAGCCTCACTTGGGCATCGGTCGCGGTCATCTGCTCTCCTTCTTCAGGTGAGTGTAGCCGTTTCCTCGCCCCTATTCGTGGGCATTTCTAATTGTCGTTGATGGGTAATTCTAATTGACGTTAACCGAGGGCGTGACCCCAAACCGAGCGCCGTAATTATTGACAGTCAAAGCGTCAAGACATCGGAAGGCGGCGAGCAACGCGGTGTAGATGTCCACAAACAAACTCCAGGACGCAAACGCCACATTATTGTAGACACTTTGGGCTTGCTCTTGATGGTTTTGGTTCATAGCGCCAGTATTCAGGATGGTCGCGGTGGACACCAAACCTTACAGAAATTGTTCGATAAAATCAAACTCAATATTCATAATCGTTGGTGTCGCTTGAAACTGATTTGGGCAGATGGCGCTTATGTCTCTATTGTGAAAGAGGTACGCAAGCATTTTGGTTGGAAGTTGGATATTGTTCGCAGATCAGATAAAGCCAAAGGATTTGAAGTCTTGCCACATCGCTGGATTGTCGAGCGAACCTTTGGTTGGCT
>CAIZNF010000638.1 GCA_903934275.1 uncultured Nitrosomonadales bacterium | reverse complement strand
TTCTGATCAATCAAATTTTTTAATGCGCCTTGTACATCGGCTTCGCTAAAACTCATTATTCACTCCTGAAATCATAAAAAAGGTTGGACTCCAAACTGATGCCAGTCTGCCCGAGCATTTTAACCCAATGGCTGGTAGCCTACCGGGCGAAATCCAAACCGGCTTACAAAACGGTAATTATTGGCCAAAAAATGGCGGACTGCGAACCGCTCAAGCATGTCCACAGCCGCTTCCGCAGCCCTTTGATTCAGGCTCGCTGCCAGGTTCACGGCTTCCCCCGACAGCAGTCAATCGCTCCAGATAGTTTTGCCACAACTCGGCATGATGCTTGCCCAAATCGTATAGATACTCCCAGGTATAAAGGCCGGAGTCGTGCCCATCGTCAAATACGATTTTCATCGCATAACTGCCCACCGGGAGGACTTCGAGCACTCCCACGTCCCTCTTGCCTACCTGCAATGTTTCCTGCCCGACACCATGCCCCCTTACCTCGGCCGACGGCGAATAGACCCGCAAAAACTCATACGGCATCTGATAACAGGCATCGTCGTCAAACGTGATTTCAAGCAAGCGGGATTGTTGATGTAATTTAATTTCTGTAGGGTGTCCTGACATGATTCCAGATTAGCTCCTTAAAGTTTTGTGCGGCACATTGGCCACCGCAGAATAATTATACTTCATGGGCTAAATTTTAATATCGCCTCCAACCTCCAAAAGTCAAAAGCTATGGGGGGCCGCCGAAAATTCAGATTTCACCCAAATGCCATCAAGAGATTTTTTCCGCAACGCGGCAGTTGGGATGAAATGTGGATTTTCTAGAGGCTCACAAAACCCAATCCCTCGGCAGCAGAAACTTTTTATATAACTCTGCCTCAGGCGTGCCTTGATCGGGATGCCAGTCATAGCGCCATTTCACCAGTGGCGGCATGGACATCAGGATGGACTCGGTGCGACCGTTGGTTTGCAGGCCGAAAATGGTGCCGCGGTCGATTACCAGGTTGAATTCCACATAGCGGCCGCGCCGGTATAGCTGAAAATCGCGTTCGCGCTCGCCGTAGGGTGTGTTCATGCGGCGTTCCAGAATTGGAATATACGCTGACAGAAAATGATCACCGGCGCTTTGCTGGATGGCAAACGCCGTAGCAAAATCCGGTTCGCTCAGGTCATCGAAAAATATGCCGCCGATGCCGCGCTGCTCATTGCGGTGCTTGAGATAAAAATATTCGTCGCACCATTTTTTGTATTTTGTGTACAGGCCATCGCCAAACGGCGCGAGCGAATTCTTGCAGGTTTGGTGAAAATGCACCGCGTCTTCCTCGAAGCCGTAATACGGCGTCAGATCCATGCTGCCGCCGAACCAGAACACCGGCGCTTCCCCGTCCTTCATCGCGACGAACATGCGCACGTTGGCATGGGCGGTGGGCGCGTAGGGGTTGCGCGGGTGCAGCACCAGAGACACGCCCAGCGCCTCCCAGCGGCGGCCTGCCAGTTCCGGGCGATGCGCCGTCGCGGAAGGCGGCATCCTGTCGCCTGTCACATGCGAAAACGCCACGCCGCCGCGCTCCAGTACGTTGCCGTCTTCCAGGATGCAACTGATGCCGCCCCCACCATCCGGCCTATTCCAGTTGTCGCGGAGGAATTTCCCGCCATCTACTTGCTCCAGCCGTGTGACAATACGGTCTTGCAGCTCGATCAGGTATTTTTTTACGGCTATGCTATTCATTGTTACTCCGGTGATTTGTCATTCCCGCGCAGGCGGGAATCCAGTAATACTAAAGAAGCCCATGTAGCGGATAAATTCAGATGTTGTCTCGCTATGCGAAAAATATTCTTTTGGTTGGATTTCCGCCTGCGCGGAAAAGACGGATTATGGAATTACTCACGAATAATTTGGCCATCCGCCCAAGCGCGGATCGTGGAAGGCTTCTTGCGCTTGCCTACGCGTCCCGGCAATACCCACACCTTGCGCCCGAACAATCGCTGGCATTGCGCGTAAGTCTTGGCGGGACGCTGCCCGCTGTGATTGGCGCTGGTGGAAACCAGCGCGCTGCCAACGCTGCGGCAGAGTTGCATGGCGAAAGGGTGCGCGGTAAGACGTACCGCCAGCGTGTCATGCGTGCCGCGCAGCCAGCGCGGCGCGGAATGATGGGCTGGCATCAGGTAAGTAATTGCTTGTGCACCCGCTTCATGCAGTTGCCGCTGTTCGGCGGGGGTGAGCGGTTGCAGATAGCGCGCCACTTGTTGATAGCTCACCGCAATCAAGATCAGCCCTTTGCGCTGCGGGCGCTGTTTGAGTTTGAGCAGACGCTGTACCGCATTGCGGTTGTCCGGGTCGCAGCCCAGCCCGTAACAGGATTCGGTGGGGTAGGCGATCAGGCCACCGCGTTTTAGATGGGCAGCGAGCGGGCGGCCTGTAATGCTCATCCTTTCCATTACGCTGTTCTTTCTGACGCAGTGAGCTTCGACCATACGATTTTTTCGTATGGTTGCCCGGAGCCAGCCTCATGAGACAGTTTCCGCTTCATATCCGACCAGTTGCGTTTAGGGCTGTTGTTGTCGGAAAATACCCCAACCACATCAATTGCGGAGCGCCTCATTCCTTGTTGTGCCAAGTGCGGCGCTCATCCTTTGAGCGCAACTTGTCCAGCAGGGCCAGTTGATGACACCAAGGCAATTGTGCAAGCACCGCTTGCGCAAATTCGTTGTTCGGCCATGATTTGGCAAAGGCGCGCATGTATTTGAGATTGCGCGGCAAAAATCCCTTCATATCAGGAAAGGCGGTGCGTAGGTCATGCGACAGCCGTTCTATCACTTTTGCACCCCAGCCCTGTTTGGCCTGCCGTTCCAAAATGTTGCGCCTGACCTGCCAGTAGAGCAGCATCCGTTCGCGGTTCACTGCCAGTGCCGCGCGCTGTTGGGTGGTGTGGATGCGTGTATTTAGATCGACCAGCCAATCGTCGTAACCGCTGGGCGCTTCGGTCAGTGCAATGGGGTTGTCAGATTTTTCGCTCATATTTTCTCAATGATTACTATTAGCCGCAAAGCGGCTCAGCATCAAGCCGCCCACTTCCTGCCATGGCTCGCATAGTCGAGCATCAGGTAAAACACGTTGTCGCATTTCTCGCGGAACAGCACGCGGTCGTAGCTTTCCGGCAGGTTGCTGTCCAACACTTTTTCCACAGCGGAACGCACCTGCTTCTGGGTCTGTGTATCCTTGTACCAATCCTGCACCAGTACCTTGGGTTGCTCTTCCAGCAAGCGATGCAGCAGCGACTTGGCCGCGAGCCTGACTTTCTGCGTTTCCTCCTGCGTCATCTTGTCTTTCTTCAGCAGATCGAATACTTCCAGTTCATCCTCCGTCAGCCCCTCGCGGATATGCCGCTCTTCCTCCGCGCGCAAATCCTCGGTGAACTTCATTAGTTCTTCATAAGAATTTTCGGTAGATGAGCCACCTGAATTGTAGGCATCAATGATCGCCTGCAAGCGCTGCGCAAAGTCGGTGCGCGTCGCGTTCTGTCGCAGCATCAATTCGATCTTGTATTGCAGGAAAGCGCGCAAGTCGGCGATTTCGATGTTCTTGTAGGTTGCCTGCTTGAACTCCTCGCGCAGCTTGTCGAAGTTGATCTTACTCAAGTCCCAAGTCTTGCCTTTTTGGATGATCTGGTATTCCGCGTCGTATTGCCGCGCCTTGAATGCTTCCGCGTCGTTCACCACCACGCTCTCGTCCAGCAGCTCGGCAATCTTCAGGCTGATTGCGTCGATGTCCTTCTGCTCGATGAGGCTGTCTATCACCCCGCGCAAATACTGGAACGCCGCCACCTCGCGCCCCTTGCCGCGCCCCAGCACTTCTGGCTTGCACGCCTCGTACAGCGACGAGATGGTGTTCTCGTACACGTTGAAACCTTTGCGCCATTCGTCGTTCGCCAGCAAGGCATTAGCAAAGATATTGAAGCGGCCCAATTTTTCGAATACATCATCGCCGCCCAACACCTCGCGCAGCGCAACCTCTTTCTCGTGGCAGAACGCCAAACCCTGCTCAATCGCATCGTCCAGCAAACGGAACAGCTCGGCCTTCTCCTTGACCGGCGGATCAATTTCGTCGCCGCCCTGCGCGTAATCCTTCAGCGCCAGTTTCATGTTGCGGAACACGTTGTAGTAATCCACGATCTCGCCGTTGCGCTTCTCCACCCCGTTGATCTTCCACGACGTGACGCGGTTGGCGCGGGCGATGGTCTGCATCAGCGTATGCCCCTGCATCGGCTTGTCCAGATACAGCGTCGAAAGCGTGGGCGCGTCAAAGCCGGTCAGCCACATCGCGCACACGAACACCAATTGCAGAGAGCTTTCAGGGTCTTTGAAGTTGTATTCGATGTCGTGGCCGTGCGCGTCCAGCTTGTTCATGCGCGCGCGGTGCGGCTTGATTGCCAAGCCTTGAGCAGCAAACTTCGTCTCCTCATCCGCGTCCTCGCTGACCACCACCGCCATTTCCACTGCGCGCATGTATTCGACGATCTTCTTCAGCCGCGCCTTCTCGATGTCGTTTGTCGTTTTGCCGATACGCCCGATCAGTTCCTTCAAGGCTGCTTTCCACTGATCTTGTACTTTGTCGTACATCTTCACGGCGGTGAATTTGTCCACCGCCACAAATAGCCCCTTGCCCAGATAGCCGCGCCGGGGAAAGTGATAGATGATGTCCCGCGCAATCTTCTCCAGCCGGTCGTCGCGCTTGATGACCTCAACCTCTTTGGGAAAACGCCGCTCCAGCTTGGCTTGCTGCGCCTCGTCCAGATTTTCATTCTCCAGAATCTCGTAGAACTCCTCGCTCAGCTCCTCGTTCTGGATCAGCACCTCCGGCACGCGCTTCTCATAAAACAGCGGCACCGTCGCGCCGTCGTCCATCGACTGCTGGAAGTTGTATTCCGAAACGTACCCGCCGAACCACGCATTGGTCTTGCGCTCGCGCCCCAGCAGCGGCGTGCCGGTGAACGCCAGATAGTTCGCCCTGGGCAAACCCTTGCGCATGTTTTCCGCCAGCGACTTGTATTGCGTGCGGTGCGCCTCGTCCACGATCACGATGATGTCATTGCGCCCGGATAGCTCGGGATACTCGCGCCCCTTGTCCCAGCGGAATTTCTGAATCAGGGTGAACACCAGCCGCTTGTTCTGACCTAAGAATTTGCGCATCTCCTCGCTGTTCTTGGGCTGCGCGGCTTCCGCCTCGCTGACCGTGCGAGTGTTCAAAAAATTGCGGTAAATCTGCCCGTTCAGATCGTCGCGGTCGGTCACCACTACAAAGGTGAAATTGCCCGTCTGCTTGCGGAAGATTTTGCGCGCATAAAAAATCATCGAGAAGCTCTTGCCCGAACCCTGCGTGTGCCAGAACACGCCCAGCTTGCCCGCCAGTTCCTCGCGTTTTAGGAAAGCTTCATAAGCCCGGTTCACACCGATGAACTGATGGTTCTGCGCGATGATTTTCGAACTTTCCTTGTAGTAGAGAATGAAATTCTCCATGTAGTCCAGCAGCCTCTGCCTTGGCAGCAAGCCTTCGATCACGCCCTCCAAACTGATGCCTTGTTCGCGGATCGCGGCGCGGTCGATCTTTTGCTTCTCGTTATCCGCGCGCAGCCAGTTGAAGAAATGCTCCCACTCCGCCGTGATGCTGCCCACCTTGGTCTCGATGGCATTGGACAGCACGCAAAAGGCATTGGTCAGAAAAAGCTGCGGAATCTCCGCCTTGTAAGTCGTCAGGTTATCGTCGTAGGCATTGCGCAACTTCACGTTCGAGTTTTTCAGCTCGACAAACACCAGCGGAATGCCGTTGACGTAAAGCAACACATCCGGGCGGCGGAAGCCGCGCTCGCCCTTGATCCAGAGCTGGGTAACGACCAGGTAGCGGTTGTCGTCCGGCGCATTGAAATCCAGCAGCCGCACCTGCTCCTGTTGCCGCACCCCCTGAGCGTTGTCAAATTCCACCGGAATGCCGTCACGCAACAGACCATAGATTTCCCGGTTCGCGGCGATCAGCGTCATCGCCTGCCGCCGGTCGAGCAACTTGTCCAGCGCATCTTCAATGGCCGCAGGCGGGATGTCCGGGTTCAGACGGATGGCGGCTTCCCGCACCCGATCCACCAGAATCACATCACGCTTGTTGGCGCGGTTTGAGCCGTCGTTCAAGTCTTCCGCATTTTCCGTGTAGCAGTCGAGCGCATCGAAACCGTGCAGATGCTGGAGCTTCTGCACCAGCGCCTGCTCGATCTGATCTTCGGAAATGAAGTTAGGCATAAGGATTCAAAAAGTTTCAGGTTCCAAATATTTCGTAAAGTTAACTTGCCAGCCATTTAAGTTAAGGGAAACGCGTTTCCCTTAACTAACGAACAATTGTAGGCAACGATCAAACGTACAAGCTCACCTCACCTGTCATTTCAACCACCCTACCTGTCATTTCGACCCCATTCGGCTTCGCTCAGGGCAGGCTCCGGGAGAAATCTTGTAGTGCGTAGTGAAACCAAGATTCCTCACATTCGTTCGGAATGACAAACTTTGTCATTTCGACTGAAAGGAGAAATCTTTCCCCCACTCCAAACTCAAATCCTTCCATTCTGGATTTGCCACAATCATCAAATTATTTTTCTTCTCCCGCCGCCACTTCTTGATCTGCTTCTCCCGTTCAATCGCTGCCATCACGTCGTTTGTAGTCTCAAAGTAAACCAGTTTATTGACGTTGTACTTTTCGGTAAACCCTTCAACCAGCTTGTTCTTGTGCTCATAGACCCGGCGTTCAAGATTACTGGTGACACCGACATACATCACCTTGTTGTTCCAGTTAGTCAGCAGGTAAACGTAGTAGGTCTTGTCCATCGGTATCACCTCTCATTCCAAGCGCAAACCCCGAACTTGTCATATCGCCCCCTCGCTGTCATTCTGACCAACGGGAGGAATCTTACTCGCACCGCAAGATTTCCCCATGCTGTCGAAATGACAGCCCATTGAAGTTACCCATAGCCAACCCGCAAGCTTTGTGCTAAATTCAGCCCAGTCTGGCCAGAATTAACGCCGGAAATAACGGAGGCTATCATGCACAGCGAACGACAACTACAGGAAGCGACGGGCCATTGGCAACTGCAAGAAGCGAAGGGCAACTTCAGCCAGCTTATCAAGCGGGCGGCGGGCGGCGATGCCCAAACGGTCACCGTCCACGGCAAGCCCACGGCAGTGGTGGTCTCGGCGGAAGAGTACGCCCGGCTCACCCGCCACCGCACCAAGCTCTCCAGCGCGCTGCTGCGTCCCGACCTCGCAGCCGAAGACCTGAACATTACCCGCAGCCGCGACACCGGGCGCGACATCGAACTATGAGCTGGCTGCTGGACACCTGCGCGCTTTCCGAATACGCCAAGAAAGCCCCCGCGACTAAAGTGATCACTTGGCTGGACGAACAGGACGAAGCCAGCCTGTTCATCAGCGTCATCACCCTCGGCGAGATCGAAAAAGGCATCCTCAAGCTGCGCAAAGCCGACTCGCGCCGCAGCCAGAAGCTCACCGCATGGCTGGGCAAGGTGGAACAACGCTTCGCCGGGCGCATCCTGCCGCTCGATGCCGCAGCGCTGCATGTCTGGGCGCAAATCGCCGCACACACCGAACTGGCCGGACAACCCATGCCGGTGATGGACGGCCTGTTGATGGCCACCGCCCAATGCCACGGCCTCACCGTGGTCACCCGCAACGTGCAGGACTTCGCGCTGTATCCGCAAGTGTTTAATCCTTGGGAACTGTAAGACCGCCACAGCTCCGGTGCCATTTCGACCGACAACCCCCGTGTCATTTCGACCGAAGGGAGAAATCTTGCAGTGCACCAAAGATTCCTCACATGCGTTCGGAATGACAGTTGAGCTGTGGTTGTCTCGGGCGATGAAGTTAGGCATGAGCATCTTCTATCATGCCGGGCGGGAATTGAATGTCGAGATTTTCGACGGAGAGTTTGCCGGAGATGAGGCGGGGGAGAAGCGCATCGCGGCTCGACTTCAAACATTCAGTCGCATGGATGAGCGCAGTGATTTGCTCATCTATTTTTGAAGCTATCGCGTCGAATTTTTCAACAAGACTTGGTTCTGGCTCAAAAACAGGAAACTTCGCCAATTCGTCCTTGCCAACCGAATTGAAGATTGAACCATTGCCGATAATATCTTCATTCACGAAGGCCGTTTTGAGCAGGTAATACAAGTAGTGGTTACGCTCTTTCTTGTGTCTGATTGCTGAGAGACCACGTCCAATAATCATTTCCCGATCCGCGATGTTCAGACGCCCCACTGGAGCACGCACACTGAAAATAATGTCGCCTTTGTGGGCTCGCCGACCATCTTCGCTGCAATAGTTGATGGTTCGAGGAAATCGCTCACCATAGGTGCCGACACCTTGATGGAAAGGCAAACCGTTGCCAAGCTCATTGTAAAACTCTGAACTCGGGCTCTGGCCCATCGTGAATTTAGCGACGCTTCCCAAACACGAAGGCCGCCAGCCCTGCGGCACGCCTTTAACCATCTTCACCTTATCGTGACCGGGAAAGCGCAAACGAACAAACCATTCGCGGTAGATTTCCTCTGCCATTTTTTCCAGCAGCGCAATGCGCCGCTGGTTGTTTTCGATCAGTTCGTCATACGCCGAAAGAGTCGCCGCAATTCGTTTCTGAGTCTCTACTTTTTTCGGAAAGATGATTTTGATTTTGTGAACGTGATTTCTGTTCAGGGTTGGATTGGATGCACCAACGTCGAAATTTTCCAACTTCAGGGTTTGAAGAAAATAATTCAGGAATCTTGGATCGTTCCCTTTGAAGTCTTTAATCCACAACGTGGTGTCGTGTGGCCAGAAATTTGACGGGATAAAATGCACAGTGCCGAGTGTGCCCTTTCGACCAATAACGACTCCCGGCCCTTTTACTTTCCATTTGTTGTGGTAGCTCGAAATGCCAGAGGAAGAAACAATCGGAATTTCGCCATCAGTCTGCTCACTCTTCGTAATATCGAAACCACGCTGAAGCGTGAGTACGTCGCCAAGGCTGATTTGATGAAATCCAGTCATACTTCCCCGACAAGCACTTTCAGGTTATTTAAAATCACTGGCTCCAATTTCGAATAAGCGGCAGAGAGCGTTGCCAATTCTCCACCAAGCGAAAGCATGTCAGAGATGAAATCCTCCTCTGTTTTTCCATCCTCTTCGACCACCACACCGACGTAGCGACCCGGATTCAACGAATAATCCTGCTCCTGTAAATCCACTGGACTGGCGAGTTTACACAGGCCGGTAACATCTTCGTATTCCGCCTTGGGGAAACGCTCCTGCAGCCAGTGAATGTGCTGGTAAAAGATTTCAGCGTTCTTCACTTCCTTGTGCAATTCCACCAGCGCCCCCTTGAGCGCATTGGTCTTGCGGTCAGTGGCGGCACGTTTACCTTCAGCCTTTGCTTGTTCAGCCTCTTGCTTTTCATGCTGATGCACCACCTTGTCCAAGTACTTCAAACCTTCGTGCAGCGCGATGAAGAAAGGATCGAACGCTTCGCGCAATTGCTGCTGCGCCTTATTGATGACAGTGATAGAGGATTTTCCACGCGCTAAAGGTTCCTCACGTTCGTTCGGAATGACACTACTGTCATTTCGACCAGAGGGAGAAATCTTGTATGGCGCGGAAGATTCCTCACATACGTTCGGAATGACAGACGGACATACGCTCGGAATGACAGTTGAGGTGTTCGGAATGACAGGCGAGTGTTGTTGCAGATATTTCTCGTAGCGGGTCTTGAGTTTGGCCAGCCCCGCCCATTGCTGCACCAATTCGCCCACGGCCTGTTTGCCGCCTGCGTCGTCCAGCACTTCCAGCAGTTGCGAGGAGACGGGTTCGACGTTGGCTTTGTTCTCGACCAGTCGCTGCATGCCTGCCGCGAAATAGCGGTCTATGAGCTGCACGAATTTCTCGCGCCGCCCCTTGTGCAACTGGCTGATGATGGCGATGTTCTGGATGTGCTCTTCGCTGAACTCGCGGTGTACGCGGTCTATCTGGGTGAAGATGTTGCGCGCGTCGATGAACAGGATTTTGTCGTCGGTCTTGGCCTTGTCGAAGAACCACAGCGTGGCCGGGAGTATGACGGTGTAGAACATGTTCGAGGGCAGCGTCAGCATGGCGTAGATGAGGTTTTGCTCGATCAGCGTCTTGCGGATGTCGGCTTCGGAGTGGCGCGCATCGGATGCGGAATTCGCCATGACCAGCGCGGCGCGGCCTTGCGCTTTGAGCGAGGTGGCGAACAGGTTGATCCACAGGTAGTTGCCGTTGGGTACGGTTTCCTTGCCTTGGTCTTCTTTCTTCACTTTCGATTTGTTGCGCGGGATGCCGTAGGTGTTGAAGCGCTTGTCCTTCTCCACGCTGGAGAGGCTCACGTCGTCCACGTTGAACGGGGGATTGGCGAGGACGTAATCGAATGCGCCAAAACTCTGGTACGGGTCTTCGTAGTAGGTGTTGGCCTGCTTGATTTCGCCGCGCAGGCCGTTGACCGCGAGGTTCATCTTGGCGAGGTTGACGGTGTCGCGCGTTTTTTCTTGGCCGCAGACATACACGCCGCTTTCCGAGCCTTTCAGCTCCTTGCGGTGTTCCGCGATGAACTGGGCAGACTGCACAAACATGCCGCCAGAGCCGCAGGCGGGATCGAACACTTTTCCGCCGTGCGGCTCGATGATCTCGACCATCAGGCGCACCACGGAACGCGGCGTGAAAAACTCGCCGCCCTTCTGGCCTTCGCTGCGCGCGAATTCGGAAAGGAAGTATTCGTAAATCTGCCCGAACAGGTCGCCGGTGGTATCCGCCGGAATATCGGCGAAGGTGCGCAGCAACTGCTGCGGGATGGTTTTGTCGGTGCGCGTCAACGCGGCATATTCGTCCTTGGGCAACACGCCTTCGAGTTCGGGCTTGTATTCTTCAATGGCCTTCATCGCCTCCTTGAGCGCCTTGGCGATGTTCTTCTCTTCCGGCAGATTCAGCAGATGCTCGTAGCGCGCATGATCGGGCAGATAGAACCCGCATTTCTCGATGGCGATATCAGAGATTTTCTTTTCGCGGCGGGTGCCTTTGAGTTTGGTGTACTCGGCGTGAATTTCAGTTTCGTGGCGGCGGTAGTTGTTATCGGCAAACTTGAGGAAAATCAGCCCCAGCACAGGTGTAGCGTATTCGCTGGACTTCAGATCGGAATTGGCGCGCAGCTTGTCGGCGGCGCTCCACAGATCGGCTTCCAGTTTTTTGAGTTGGTCTTTGTTCATGAATCCCGTTTGTTTTAGTTATAGCCCTGAGCGGATTGGCGAATCATACCGTCAAACTGCTTCCCGCAGACCATGGCATCATGAGGTTGAAATTTTGCGAACACCCTGATTTTGTACTGGTGGAAAAAACATCAATTCTGCTTTGTGGCAATCATTGTGAGAATAAGACTGGATTTAAAAGAAGAACCTTACGGCTTGCCGCGAGGTTTTTCAGGCCAATCATTCGTCGCAAGTGAGGAAAAAAATGGGTAGGAGCGAGATTACTTCCTGTTGGCAATCGCGCGCCAGCCAATATCGCGCCGCATCTGGCAGCCGTCGAAGTGGATGGTGTCGGCGAGTTCGTAGGCGCATTTTTGCGCCATTTTCACCATGGTGCCCAGCGCGGTGACGCACAGCACGCGCCCGCCGTTGGTGATTACCTTGCCGTCCTGCATGATCGTGCCCGCATGGAACACATGCGCGTCTTCCATGTTTTTCGCCCGTTGTTTGTCAGGCAGGCCGGTGATGGCATCGCCCTTGCGCGGCGTGTCAGGGTAATTGGCTGCTGCGAGAACTATGCCGAGTGCGGTGCGTTTGTCCCATTCGGCTTCCACCTGGTTCAGCGTGCCGTTGATGGCGTGTTCGACGATCACCGCGAAATCACTTTTCAGGCGCAGCATGATCGGCTGGGTTTCCGGGTCGCCCATGCGGCAGTTGAATTCCAGCACCTTGGCGTTGCCTTGCGCGTCGATCATCAGCCCGGCATACAGAAATCCGGTGTAGGTGATGCCTTCTTTTTCCATGCCGCGCACCACCGGCTGGATCACTTCGCGCAACACGCGCGCATGAAGCTGCGGTGTAACCACCGGCGCGGGAGAGTATGCGCCCATGCCGCCGGTATTGGGGCCGTTGTCGCCATCCAGCAGGCGCTTGTGATCCTGGCTGGTCGCCAGCGCCAGCACGTTCTTGCCGTCCACCATGACGATGAAGCTGGCCTCTTCGCCCGCGAGGAATTCCTCGACCACCACGCGCGCGCCAGCGTCACCCAGCTTGTTGTCGGACAGCATCATATCGATTGCGGCGAATGCTTCGTCATTGCTCATTGCCACCACCACGCCTTTGCCTGCCGCCAGCCCGTCAGCCTTGATGACGATGGGCGCGCCGTGTTTTTCGACATAGGCACGCGCCGCCTTGATGTCGCTGAAGGTCTCGAAAAATGCGGTGGGAATGTTGTGGCGCACCATGAAACGCTTGGCGAAATCTTTAGAGGATTCCAGTTGCGCGGCGGCTTTGGTCGGGCCAAATATTTTCAGCCCGACGGCGCGAAAGTCGTCCACGATGCCCGACGCCAGCGGCACTTCCGGGCCGACCACGGTCATGTAAATGTCTTCGCGCTGCACAAATCCGATCAGTTCGGGAATGGTGCCGATATCGACATTTTCCACGCCGTCTTCCAGCGCCGTGCCCGCATTGCCCGGCGCGACATACACCTTCTGCACCTTGGCACCCTGCGCCAAGCGCCAAGCCAGCGCATGTTCGCGTCCGCCGGAACCGATAACCAAAATTTTCATAACACAATCTCAATCCATAGTGGGGTGGGCAGATTGCCCACCCTCGTTGCCAATGCCAATGATATTATAATTCGCCCCGTTTTTCGCATCCCTCGCCGAAAGTTTGAACTTTACGGCAATACAACAGTCTCTGTCGGGCAATTGAAGTTTACCGGATCGGCAATCTCAAGAACTTAATTACTGGAATTTTTACCATGACTTTATCGCCTTTCCATGCCGGAGAGCTTGACGCGCAGCAACGCTGGGGAAACCCGGAGCTGTGGACCGAGGCACGCATAGACCAGCTTATCTGGGATCGCATCCCGGAACAGGTTCATCACAGAATTGAGGCGGCATCATTCTTCTTTCTCGCCACCAGCACTCCCGATGGCCGCTGCGACTGTTCGTTCAAGGGCGGCGGACCCGGTTTGGTCAAGGTGCTGGCCTCTAATCGCCTGGCTTTCCCGCATTTTGAAGCGCGCGTGAAAGGCAATGGTGCCTACATGAGCCTCGGCAATATCCTGCTCAACCCTTATGTCAGCATGCTGTTCATCGATTTTAGCGACGGCGCACGCCTGCGCGTGAACGGGCGTGCATCTATTCATGAAAATGCGACCATGGCGGAGCTGTTTCCGCAGGCGGAATGCGTCGTTGTTGTAGACATCGAGCTGGTGGTGCCGAGCTGCTCGAGCTACATTCCCCGTCTGGTTCCAATCGAACCGCTTCCAGGTACCGAAAAATGAGTTCATACCGTATCGCCGTCAACGTCGAGTGGACCAGCAAATGCAACGCGCTTTGCCCGATGTGCCCGAGGGGGTTGATCGAATACCCACAGCTTATGAAGGAGGAAACCTGGCATCAAGTACTGAAGCGCCTGTCTCCGCAGGACGTGTTTCGCGTCGTTGTTGCAGGTTATGGCGAGCCCACCACGCACACCCGGTTTTTCGAATTTGTGGATGATATGCGCGGTCACCCGATCCGCTTCGATATGGTGAGCAACGGGCATCAACTCGATGCCGAACGCATCCGGCACCTGGACGGCGCAATCGATTTACTGCTGATTTCTTTTTCCAGCATAGATCCGGCTGTATACAACGTGGTGCACGCCAATCTCGATCAGGCACGCGTTATGGAGAATATTCGGCTGGCGCAAAAACTTTTCAAACATACGCAGTTAGCTATCAGTCTCACACCCATGCCGGAATGCCTGCCGTCCCTGCCGGATACCATCGCCTGGCTGCAATCGCAGGGTGTTAAAATGCTCACCATGTCGCCCACCTTGTACAATCGCGGCGGTAGCCTGCAAGAGCATGAGTTGGACACCGAAAAGCTGCGGCAAATAATCGAGATATACCGCCTGCGCTCACAGGAATTCGACTTCGTTCCCAGTGTCCGGGATGTCTTCCAGCAATGGCGCAGCAACAGCTTCAAGTGCATCCCGCGCAACATCGACGTTTTTATTTCCGCGAGCGGCGATTATCTGTATTGCTACAACGATGTCAAACACGAACATCCAATCGGCCATGTGGCGAACCTCGGCATCCGCGAAGTGTTGGACAAACGCGAAGGCATGGCGCTCATCCCGGCACTGTGCGACGACTGCAATATGCGCGACCGCTATGGTGCAAAGGAGTTGGTAAAAGCGGGAATTTCGTATGCACGCGCTAAACTAAAAGCAAGTTAAACCTAGCAATGACGGGCCAATGGATTACTTGGGCTTGCCAAGCGTTTCGCGGGCTTCGGGGCTAGTGGCGGCATTGCTTGTGATGATCCTAGAAACGGCAGTTCAATCCGCAGATTACGCAGATTAACGCAGATTTTCATGAAGTTATCGATGATTACAGTATCACCCAGAAGGTGAGTACGCTAAACGGGGCAATTCTTTGTTTAATCTGCGGAAATCTGCGTAATCTGCGGACAAGTGCTTTTTGTAGGATGATTGCTTTGTAGTTGTGGTGTCGGGCGCACCAGAATGGAAACGCCCGAAGCATCTTTAATGTAAGCTGTGCGGATGATGCGCGAATCAACACCTCAGCACTTGCCCACTTATTTATTCGCTCGGGTGTGAGGTCAACAAGACGAACATTGGCCAGTGATTCCAGTTCACCGGCTACAGTCAATTCCTTGCCACGCTTTTGCGGCTGTCCTGCCCTTTGCATGGCGCGTTCATGTTTGCGCAAAGAATGCTCGCTTCAATTCGCTTTGCGGGCTTCCTGCATCACCAGCGCGGCGGCTTCCGATTCCTTGGCTTGTTGTGCGGCTATCTTGGCGGATTCCTTATCGGTCTTCACTTGGTGCTGGCCATCACCGTTATCTATCTGCGATTGCAGGCGATGGCCTTCGGTTTGCGCATCGGCAATGCTCCACACGCTCACATCACTAATGGTCAGGCGCATGGATTTGCCCCTAACCTTGGCTTGGAATATGCAGGGCTTCGCGCCGTTTGCCGTTGCACGAATGGACAGCCCCGGCACAGTGTCGCACCAAAGGAAGGTTTGTTGCTTATCTGCGGTGCATTTGAAGTCTGCTATCCTTCCCGCTGTCAGCTTCACCTTTACCGCTTTGACTGTCGTTTTCACTTTTGCCATGTTGCCCCCTGGTTAGCTTCGTCATGTAGCCAACATGTAATCTAAAGCGGAATACATGCCGGAATACTTATTCAACATAACAAACGGGGGGTAAATGCTTAACTACTTGATTTTCAGCAAAATATGCGGGTTTGTGGAATGACAATCAATAGAGAAGAACCCCATGCCTGAGCTACCTGAAGTAGAAATAACACGGCGCGGCCTGGCGCCATGTCTTGTTGGCCTGTGCGTTGCGGATGTCGTCATCCGCAATCCCAGGCTGCGCTGGCCTATCCCCAAAAATTTGCCAAAGCTGTTGCGTGGTCAAACTATTGTCTCGCTCACCCGTCGCGCAAAATATCTGCTGATGGATTGCGGCAGCGGCACGTTGATTTTGCATCTTGGCATGTCCGGCAGCCTGCGCATTCTGCCTGCCGATACGCCGCCGGAAAAACACGATCACTTCGATCTGGCGTTGGACGATGGCGTGCTGATGCGCCTGCGCGATCCGCGCCGCTTCGGCGCGGTGCTGTGGCATAGCGGCGATGTGTTTACTCACCCGCTGCTCGCCGCACTCGGCCCTGAACCGCTTGAAGAGAATTTCGATGCACGCTATTTGCACCGGGTCACGCGCGGGCGCAGTATTGCCATCAAGCAGTGCATCATGGATAGCCGCATCGTAGTTGGCGTGGGTAACATCTACGCTAATGAGGCGCTATTCCGCGCCGGTATAAAACCGCAATTCCCCGCCGGGAAACTCAGCCTGTCGCGTTATGCCAAACTGGTCTCCGAAATACGCGCTACGCTCAGCGAAGCTATCGAATTCGGCGGCAGCAGCCTGCGTGATTTTGTAAACACTTCGGGGCAGCCCGGCTATTTCCAGCAACACTATTGGGTGTACGGGCGCAGCGGCGAACCATGCAGAAAATGCGGCGCACCTATCGAGCAAATCAAGCAGGGGCAGCGCTCCAGTTTCTACTGTCAGCACTGTCAAAAATAACCAGGGGCTAAGCAATGGATATACGTGATTTATCAAACTCTTCGGTTGTGATCTGCGACGATTCGATCACCAATGTGATGATCCTGTCGAAGTTGGTTGAAAGTGAAGGTGTTAAGGAT
>CAIZNF010000637.1 GCA_903934275.1 uncultured Nitrosomonadales bacterium | reverse complement strand
GCCACATAAATCTGTAGTAGAAAGCCTGCAAATTCAGTTTTTCAGCGAATCTTCGATCCAATTAAAGTCTGCATGAAACCGCGCAGTTATTGAGAAGTGGAGGTTTTCTGGCAAACACTAATTACCTCCGCTGGTTTGGCGACAAGTTACTCTCAATAGTTTAAAAAGCAAAGCGGTGATGCATGCAGTGGCCAGAAGTGTTCGTCATCAGGGCACTGTTATATTGAAATCATCAGCTTGTTTGCGCCATGTCCGGGTGTTTATCCGCGACTATTTTGTCCATCATATGCATCACATCCAAACTAGCTTTTTCCGCGCCTTCGAGCGCGCCAAAAATGCGATCCTGCACCGCGAGGTTGCGCTCCCAGCCCTTATCCAACTGCTCAATCATGAGATGCACGTTTTCATGCACTTTGCGGTGCGGTTCCAGCAAATTACGATACGTGGCAGTCCCACCAAATACGTCATTACCTGCCCCCGCATACCATTGGCCGAGCCTGCAATTTTGATGATCCACGCTCACCGCTTGCTTGCTTTCCTCGTTATCGGGGTTATCGATCAACACATAAGCTCGCTGCTTGTAAACGACATGATCCACTTTAACCAAAGAGGCAAAACTTAGATCTTGCGTATAGCGGGCACTGGAAAGTGTGGTGACCGCAGATTCGTAGAACTGTCCAAATTTTTGTTCGATTTGCCCAATAACGCTCTGTGAAGAGTTTGCTATTTTGTGCATCTCCTTGGAATCCTCCAACATTTTGGCAGCCTCAATCTGCAACATCTTCATGGTGCTTCCGATGGATTCAGAGGCATTTTTAGTATTTTCGGCCAGCTTGCGCACCTCGTCCGCGACAACTGCAAAGCCGCGCCCCGCCTCACCGGCACGCGCGGCTTCAATAGCTGCGTTCAAAGCCAGCAAATTAGTTTGATCCGCAATCGACGTAATCAACCCCACCGACTTATTAATTTCTGCGCTGCGTTCATTCAGTTGGGTGATTGCGGCATTGGCACGATTAACCCGTTCGACAATACCGGAAAGCCGCTGTACCACATCTTTGACCGATTCGCGGCTTTCATCGGCATCTTCACGGGTGCGCCTGGCTATGGTTGCCAGCTGCCCCATGTTATCGGTAATTGCTTTCAAATCCTGCTGGTTGGAAGTCAAATTTTTCAATAAATTATCGGTATTAAGCGACTGCACCCGCGACAACATTTGCTTGCGTATTGCCGCCATTTTTTCTCCTTCCGCTCCCGCCAGCAAAACATTTTGGTTTTCCAGGCCTTTTTTGAATCCACCATGCATCCCGCTGATTATCGCTTTGCGATAGAACTTGTTTTCAGTATTGCGGCGAGAGCTGGTTTCCTGCTCGCGGAAGAAAGTGTTTAATTGGTCCAGCATGTCGTTCACGCTCCAACACAACTGTCCAACTTCATCATATCTTTTTGATACTCCGGTTACTCGTTTGTTAAATTTCCCCTGTGAAATTTCATCGATGACCTCCTTCATTTTCCCGACGGGTGCCAACCATTGACGCGCCAACCATTGCCCTCTTGCAGATACGGCCATCCCGACAACAAGGAACAGCAGCATAAAAATGTCTATCCCATACCGCACGAAGCTGTACAAAATGATAACCAGCGTCCCAAAGGAAAACGACCACAACAGCGCAGAAAACTTAAATTGCAAGGACGAGTTCATCATAGCTAAGCCCCTTATCATTCAATAAATCAACCAGTATTTTGGTAGAAGCGGCAATCGCATTGACTGGCCCCGCCTTCTTTTCTGCTGC
>CAIZNF010000636.1 GCA_903934275.1 uncultured Nitrosomonadales bacterium | reverse complement strand
TGGCGATCAGCGAGCTGGGCCACAAGCACATGCAAGACAGCTATCGCGAACTGGTTGAGGAACGCGAGCACGTGGCGCGATTGCTGGTAGCTTCCGCATCCATTTGATAGAACCAATAACCATGCAACTAACGGGCATGGTGTCAAAACACCCCAAATAATGAAACAGTTCCGCTCCTACGGTGACTTTTTCCAAATTTAATTTATGTTGCTTCACGTTAAAGTTAGGCAAGTGTTAGCTCAGTCGCTGGTTACAATTACCGAAAGAATATTGCCATGAAATCTCCCGCCCAACATCATCCACTCATCATTCTCGGTTCCGGCCCCGCCGGATATACCGCCGCCGTATATGCCGCGCGCGCCAACCTCAACCCGGTGCTGATCACCGGCATGGCACAGGGCGGCCAGTTGATGACCACCACCGAAGTGGATAACTGGCCGGCTGACCCTAATGGCGTGCAGGGCCCGGATCTGATGGCACGCTTTTTGCAGCACGCGGAACGATTCAATACTCAGATCATTTTTGATCACATCCACACCGCCAAGCTGCAACAGAAACCGTTCCTGTTGGTCGGCGACGCGGGCGGCTACACCTGCGACGCGCTAATCATCTGCACCGGTGCCTCTGCACAATATCTCGGCCTGCCGTCGGAAGAAGCCTTCATGGGGCGCGGCGTTTCCGGCTGCGCAACCTGCGACGGATTTTTCTATCGCGGTCAGGATGTGGCGGTGATCGGCGGCGGCAATACCGCCGTGGAAGAGGCCATGTATCTGTCCAACATCGCAAAACATGTCACGCTGGTGCATCGCCGCGATGCCTTCCGAGCCGAACGCATCATGATCGACCATCTGATGGAAAAAGTCGAAGAAGGCAAGATCACCCTGCAATTGAACAGCGTGCTCGACGAAGTGCTCGGCGATGCCAGCGGTGTAACCGGAATGCGCGTCAAAGATGTGCATAGTGGAGAAAAACAGGACATCGCATTGACCGGCGTGTTCATTGCCATCGGACACAAGCCCAACACAGATATTTTTTCCGGGCAACTGGAGATGGATAGCGGCTATATTCGTACTCAAGGCGGCAACAAAGGCAACGCCACGGCGACCAGCATCTCCGGCATATTCGCGGCTGGCGATGTGCAGGATCAAATCTACCGCCAGGCATGTACCAGCGCAGCGACCGGTTGCATGGCGGCACTTGATGCGGATAAATATCTCGCTTCGCTCGGCAAAATCTGACACCGCACGAAGTTTTCCTCATCACACCGTGAAGCGGTTTTTATCGGAACAGAAAGACCAAGCCGAAAATTCCGCGTTGTTTCGCGCGGCAGTTGGCGAAGTAAAATCGCTTCCCGACCAGAACCGCATCAAGCCGCAAAAACCGCCACACAAACCCTTGCTGCGCCCCCTTGCCACACCTCCCGCAATACCCGACACGCTATCCGATTTCGCCGCCGAAAATGCGCCGGATGAATTTTTGCGCAACGGCCTGTCGCGCATATCCCTGCGCAAACTCAGGCACGGCAATTGGCCGGTGCAGGACAGCCTCGATCTGCACGGCAACAACAGCGATGCGGCGCGCAAACTGTTGCAGGAATTTCTGTACGAAGCGGCGCAACACGGGTTGCGTTGCGTGCTGGTGATCCACGGAAAAGGAATGAACAGCCGGGATGGCGAAGCAGTACTGCGCAAGCTCACACGTCATTGGCTGGCGCAACGCCCAGATGTGCTGGCCTACTGCGACGCGCTGCCCAAGGATGGCGGCAGCGGGGCTGCACTGGTATTACTGAAGGTTATTGTGCCACCCATCAAATAGTTTTGGGAGCCGGAGTAATTTCATCCTAGAAAGAGCAGGTAGCCTCTCATATTTGTGCG
>CAIZNF010000635.1 GCA_903934275.1 uncultured Nitrosomonadales bacterium | reverse complement strand
GTCTCAGGACAAACGATTTACCGTTGGGAAGCTGGCAATTCCAGTCCGCGTGGGCAGCAAATGTCACGGATTGTAATGCTGAGAGGGATGGGTAAGCGTGAAGTCGATGCCATTCTGAAAAAACTAAATGCTTAACCCTCAGGACGCCTTGGTGGTTGCGTTTTGAATAGCGGCTTTCTGGCGGTGAATTCAGCAGGTTGAACAACCGCAAAGTGCCATTTGCTGACTGTAGAGGTGTAGAATAACCAGCAGTAAAACCGACGCTCGCGAGCGGCAACAACGTGCCATAAACGGATAATGAAAATGTACCAGCGAACAATCATCTGTTTGGCCAATTCACGCAAGCCACCCTCTGGACGTTGCATTGCTGGCAAGGAGTTGGGCGGTGCGCGTGCAGGCCAATGGTTGCGACCAGTCAGTGCGCGCCAAAGCAGAGAGGTATCTGAGGAGGAGCGCCGTTACGAAACGAGTGAGAAGGCGCAGTTGCTGGATATTGTTACTGTGCCGCTAAACAGCCACTCCCCATTGGGGTACCAGACAGAGAATCACATTCTTGCTGATGGCTACTACTGGACAAAGGTAGGCACGGCAACGCTTGATCAGGTTAATGCCCAAATTGATTCGTATGATGCAAACTTTTGGGTGCAGGCAGAAAGCACCTACCATGGTTTTAACGACAAAGTTTCAGAGCAGGTTGCAGCAGGCATTACCAGTTCGCTCAAATTGATCGCCATCACCGATTTGAAGATTCGCGTGCTTATGGAAGAAGGCTTTGAAGGTAGGCCGCCGCGAAAGCGCGTCCGTGCCGAGTTCGGCTACCACAATCAAACCTACAGGCTTTCAGTCACCGATCCTGAAATTGAAGATTACTATCTCAAACAGGCCGAGGGCGCCTATCCCATCGGGAATGCAACCCTGTGCATCAGCCTAGTAGAGCCGTGGAATGGGTATGCTTTCCGGGTTGTCGCATCCGTCATTACTCCAGAACGGTTCGGGGGGTGACCATGGTTTGCGAAGTTTTCACCATAGGGCATTCCACCCACTCAATCGAAAAATTTATAGACCTTCTGTCAACCAACGGGATTCAAGTGGTGGCAGATGTCAGATCATCTCCATTCAGCAAATTTACCCCGCAGTTCAACCGCGAAAATTTGCAGAACAGCCTCAAAGCGTCAGGCATTCGTTACGTTTTTCTGGGCAAGGAGTTGGGCGCGCGTAGTGAAGACCCGGCCTGCTATGTCGCGGATAAAGTTCAGTATGATCGTTTGGCGAAAACCCCGCTTTTTCAATCCGGGCTTGATCGGGTTATTGATGGGGCGAACGGCTACCGCATTGCGCTAATGTGCGCTGAAAAAGGCCCTCTCGATTGCCACCGGACAATACTTGTAGCAAGGGAGCTACTGAAGCGGGGGCTGGTGATCACACATATTCTTGAGGACGGATCACTCGAAAATCACACCGATGCAATAACGAGGCTAGTAAAAATCCTTGGAATGTCGTTGGACGACTTGTTTATTTCCAGAGATGAAATTATCGAGCAGGCTTACAGTAGGCAAGCCAACAGAATTGCATACGACCAGAGTGAATGGCAGGCAAAGCGTCCTGCCGAACGAAGCGAGTTGGTTAGCGGAGGCGCGCGAGGATGAGATTGTTTACTATCGGATTTACCAAAACAACCGCAGAAAATTTTTTTGATAGGCTCAAACGCTCTGGGACTAATGCAATTGTGGACATTCGGCTGAACAACGTATCCCAACTTGCCGGATTCGCAAAGCGAGATGACTTGAAATATTTTGCCAAGACCATTTGCGGCATTGATTATCGCCATCTACCCAAGATGGCGCCATCTCAGGAAATTCTCGACAAGTTCAAAAAAGATGGGGGTGACTGGGCCGAGTATGAGAAGAAATTTCTCGACCTAATGCAGGCGCGCCATATTGAAAACATTGACAGGAAATTGCTGGATGGCGGATGCCTGCTATGCAGTGAAGACAAGCCCCATCATTGTCACAGGCGTTTGGTTGCTGAGTACCTGAAGCAGTATTGGGGGGATGTTGAGGTCACTCACCTTTAATCTATAGCGGTTTGTAATGCAGTCAAGTTGCAAAGTTGTATTTTGCTTCTTCCCCTTAGCTACTTGTTGAATTTTCGCTCATTGTCGTTTGGAGAAATGAAACTACCTGAAGGCTGAAAAGCTGCCGTTCGCCAAGTACAGCAATGTGCCATTATGTGTAGCTCAATATAGTGGCATCTATGTGTAGATGTGAACTATGAGTGTTTTCAGGTAAAATTCACAGTGTATTTTATTGATCCAATCGAACGCAAATTCACCTGAAAGCAATAAAACCAAGCATGAGCAGCACACCACAACACGTCGTTTCTTCGGCGCATATTTCAAATTTTATCCGCAGCATTATCGAAGCCGATCTGGCCAACGGTAAGCACAACGGCATTGTTACGCGCTTTCCCCCGGAGCCGAACGGTTATTTGCATATCGGTCACGCCAAGTCAATTTGCCTGAATTTCGGGCTGGCGCAGGATTACCGGGGCAAATGCAATTTGCGTTTCGATGATACCAACCCGGAAAAAGAGAGCGAAGAATACGCCCAGTCCATTCAGGACGACGTGCGCTGGCTCGGTTTTCAGTGGGCCGGAGAAGTGCGTTGGGCATCGGATTATTTCGAGCAACTGTATCAGTTTGCAGTGGAGCTCATTAACAAAGGCTTGGCCTATGTGGACGATCTGACACCGGAGCAGATGCGCGAATATCGCGGCACACTGACGCAGGCAGGCAAAAATAGCCCTTATCGTGACCGCCCGACAGCAGAAAACATCGACCTGTTTGCGCGGATGCGCGCCGGGGAATTTGCCGACGGTAGCCGCGTGCTGCGCGCCAAAATTGATATGGCCGCGCCCAACATCAACCTGCGCGATCCGGCCATCTACCGCATTCGCCGTGCGCATCACATCCGCACTGGCGACAAGTGGTGCATTTACCCCATGTACGACTACACGCACTGCATCTCCGACGCGCTGGAAGAAATCACACACTCCATCTGCACGCTGGAATTCGAGGATCACAGACCGCTGTACGACTGGGTGCTGGACAACATCACCATCCCCTGCCACCCGCGCCAATATGAGTTTTCGCGCCTGGAGCTGCACTACACCATCACCAGCAAACGCAAGCTGCTACAACTGGTGAACGAGAAACACGTCAGCGGTTGGGACGACCCGCGTATGCCGACTATCAGCGGCATGAGAAAGCGCGGTTACACGCCGGAAGGCATCCGCGAATTTGCCAAACGCATCGGCGTATCAAAGAGCGAAAATACCGTTGACATGGCGATCATGGAAGGCGTTATTCGCGAGGATTTGGAAGTTCGCGCCCCGCGCGTGGTGGCCGTCATCAACCCGCTCAAGGTGACCATAACCAACTTCGACGGCGCGCAGGCGCGTGAGGCGGATTTTCATCCGCAGCATCCCGAGTTCGGCAAGCGTCTTGTGCCGATCAGCCGAGAATTATTCATCGAAGCCGATGACTTCGCAGAAATGCCGCCGCCCGGCTGGAAGCGGCTCACTCTAGGCGGTGAAGTGCGCCTGCGTCACAGCTACGTGATGCGCTGCGACGAAGCGATGAAGGATGCGGAGAGCAAGATTGTCGAGCTGCGCTGCAGCATTGACCATGATACCTTGGGAAAAAATCCCGAAGGGCGCAAGGTCAAGGGAGTGATTCATTTTTTGTCACGCGAACATGCACTATCCGCCGAGATCCGTTTGTATGACCGCTTGTTCACCGTGCCGGAACCGGATGCGGATAAGGATGTGGATTTTTGTAAATATCTCAATCCCGCCTCGCTGACCGTGGTGCAAGGCTGGGTGGAAAGCTCCGTGAGGGATGCCGCACCGGAAACACGCTACCAGTTCGAGCGCTTGGGTTATTTCTGCACCGACCGGCTCGATCATTGTCCGAGCGGCGCACTGGTATTCAATCGCACCGTGACGCTCAAGGATTCATGGGCGAAGGAAGCGGGTAGCTCGTAGCCTGTGGCTTGTAGCAAAACCAGATTCTGCTATAAGCAACCAGCTACAGGCTACAAGCTTGAAAGATTTATCAAGGTTGAAAATGCTAAAAATTTACAATACTCTTTCCCGCGACAAACAGGAGTTCACGCCGATTGTGCCCGGCAAGGTCGGCATGTATGTGTGCGGCATGACGGTGTACGACTATTGCCACCTCGGCCATGCGCGCGTGATGGTGGTGTTCGACATGATATACCGCTGGCTTAAGGCAAGCGGTTATGACATCAACTACGTACGCAATATCACCGATATCGACGACAAAATCATCAAGCGTGCGGCTGAGAACGGCGAATCCATCCACGCGCTCACCGCGCGCTTCATCGCCGCGATGCACGAGGATGCCGATGCGCTCGGCGTGCAGCGCCCCGATCATGAGCCGCGCGCCACACAATATGTGCCGGAAATGCTGGACATGATCGCTAGGCTGGAAAGCAATGGGCTGGCCTATCGGGCGGCAGACGGCGATGTGAATTACGCGGTGCGCAAGTTTGATGGCTATGGAAAATTATCCGGCAAGTCGCTGGAAGATTTACGCGCCGGTGAGCGCATCGAAGTTACCGATAACAAAAACGACCCACTGGATTTCGTGTTGTGGAAGCATGCCAAGGAGCAGGAAAGCGACGAAGTGAAGTGGGATTCAAAGTGGGGAAAAGGCCGTCCCGGCTGGCATATTGAATGCTCTGCGATGGGCTCAAAACTGCTCGGCCAGCATTTCGACATTCACGGCGGCGGCGCGGATTTGCAATTTCCGCACCACGAAAACGAGATCGCGCAGAGCGAAGGCGCACACCAATGTAGCTTCGTGAACTACTGGATGCACAACGGTTTCGTGCGCGTGGATGAAGAAAAAATGTCCAAGTCGCTCGGCAATTTTTTCACCATCCGCGAGGTGCTAAAAAAATATGATGCCGAGGTGGTGCGCTTCTTCATCCTGCGCGCCCATTACCGCAGCCCGCTGAACTATTCAGACATGCACTTGGACGACGCAAAGAGTGCGCTGACGAGGCTTTATACAGCACTAAAAGGCACTCCCCCTTCCCCAACCCCTCCCCCGATGGGAGAAGGGAGCCAACCGCCCTCTCACATTGAGGGAGGGGGAGCAGTGGATTGGAACGAACCACACGCCCAGCGCTTCAAGACAGCGATGGACGACGACTTCAATACGCCGGAAGCAATGGCGGTGCTGTTCGACTTGGCCAACGAAATAAATAAAACGAATTCACCGCTATTGGCTGCACAACTCAAGACTTTGGGTGGAGTGCTCGGTTTGCTGCAACGCGACCCGCAGGAATTCTTGCAAGGTGCAGCAGGCGAAGGCGGGCTTGATGACGCTGCGATCAACGCACAAATCGAAGCGCGTATTGCCGCCAAGCAGGCTAGGAACTTCGCCGAGGCAGACCGTATCCGCAAAGAGTTACTGGAAGCTGGGATTATTCTGGAAGACAGCGCATCAGGCACGACTTGGCGGCGCGCCTAAGGCAACTGCCCTGCCGTAACCATGCGGTTGAACAGGATGTTGGGTGAAATCCAGATCACCATATCGTCGTAGCCACTCTGCACGAAATCATGGCTGACAAAATCGGTGTCGCCATCGGTATTTTCCGCTTCGTCGGCTGAGGGTGTATTGGCCCAGTTTGCGCCGCGCGAGACGATCACAGCTGCTGCGGTGGAGGTGAGGTTGGCGGTGCAGGCTGCGGTGGTACAGATGCGCATCGTGTTCGCCGCACCCGTCGTGCTCAAAGTGAAGTGCGTCGTGCTGTCGGCAAATTCTTTGGCAACGGCATACACCAACACATTGCCATAAGCATCCTTTTCCGCTACGCCCAAATCTTTATAAGGCAGCGTGCCGACTTGCTGTGCGGAACAAGTCGCTTCCGCTGTGCCGTCACTATTCGAGTCCGGGCAAGGTAAGCGCTTGTTCGCGGTCGAGATGGCATACCCCAGCAGCGCGTCGCGCACTTCATCCATATATTTGCGCGTTTCATTCCTGCGCTGCTGGTCTATCTGTCCGGATATGACGGGCAATAATCCGCCCAACAGCAAACCCACGATGGCCAACACGATGGCCATTTCGAGCAGCGTGAAGCCACGATCCGATTTTCCAAGAGTGCTGTTTGCAGCAAGTCTATGGGAGGATATAGATATGATCATTGGAAAAGGGCGTTGGGGTAACGTAGCTGTCGTCCGTGTTTTGGTTTTCTGTATCTTCCAAGTACCACGATAAATTGTTATTGGTATAGGTGCGCGCCACGCTGCCCAAAGGAGTGCCGGGCATGAAGAACAACGCGCCAGTGCTATTGCCGGATACATTGAGGGTTGCGCTACAACCGGGTGGAGCCGTAGCGAGGCGGCTGGTGCCCGCGCTATAATAAATCACGCGATACCATCGGTTGGCCACGAACCAAGGAGATCCACTTGTTGTTGTGGGTAGTGCATAGCTTCCTCCCCAGTCAACTGGCGCAGCAGCATAGGGCAGTCGCCCGCGACAGATTGCGTTGTTGCTGACGCAAGAAGCGTTACTGGAACAGGTGCTTAAAGGGGCAGGATATGGGTAGACACCATTGGCAGCACGATAATTTTCCAATATAGTTTTAAATTCTTTTGCTACCCTTTTTTCAATGATGGGGATGAAGTCACGCGTTCTTATAATCATCAGGCGGTCGTTGAATGAATCGCTTTTGTCTGTAGCGATGAAGGGGCCGTTAATTGTGGCGTTGTTGCGGCCATTGGCCGAATCCAGATAATTGGAGGTGGTGGTTTTGTTCGCAGTAGTATTTCTTTGCTGGTTGCCGACAGCCCCACTGGGGGCAAACACAATCGCGACAGCTTCACTGCCTGACGATGTCAGCAGCGCACTGCCATCACGGTCATAAACCAGCAGCGTCCCGAGGGTGTCGCTGTTGATAATGCTCACGGACTTGCGAAAGTTGCCAGAAATGGCGTACCACAGCGGTTCGCCTTCCCCATCAACCAGTTCTGGCTGGCCGAGCGTTCTCCATGGCAGCCTTCCAATTGCCCCAGCTGCGCAAGATGCATTTTCATCGCCATAACCGGTTGTGCCGGGAGCATCCGTATCCGGGCAAGGAAAATTACCGGGTCTCGCTGAGGCGCTGCCGGTGTTTTCGCTGCTGACCGCATAGGAAATCAATGCCTCCTTCGCTTGTGCCAGCGCCATCGCGGTTTTTGTCTGGCGCTGATTATTCAAATCGGCAAAGCTGAACGAGTTGACCAGCAATGCGGTGAAGCCGATCACCATGATTACCAGCATGACGATCAGCGCGGCACCGCGTTGCGCTGTTCCATTAATACAATGCGCTGGCGGATGCATGGCGGCGCTACTGCCCCGGAGAAACAGGAGGATCAGAAGCGGGCGGGACGAGAAGCACTCTTTGTCCGACCTTGATTTTTACCGGTTGCACTTGTCCGGGGATCGCGACAGGAATAATTTCCGGCGCGCGATCATCGCTCTTGCCTGCTACTTGCGGCACGCCGTTAATCCAGACGGTGCGCGCCCCACCGTGCTTCTGCACGATGCCGTTGATAGTTAGCGCGCGGCTGTTGTTGCCGGAATCGGCATTTTGCACTTTGTTAGATTCCAGTTGTGTGCGTTGTTCTGCCGTAAAGAATAAGCGCCCTAATTGCTCGGCATTGACGAGTGTCGAAGCCGCCAAACCAAAGGCGCACAAGCAAATTTTGAGAACTGCATTCATGGTGGCTCATTCCTGCTTTTTAGCGTTATCCAACCACCACTGCATTCTGCCTTGAGGCGCGCCGATTTGTTCCCATCGGAAATACCGCGTTGCAGGGTGCAGCTTTCCAATTGATAGCGACCTTTAATCTGTCCGTGCAACGCGTCGAAAAAATTCAACAGTTGCGCTTCGTGCAGCAAATCAAATTGTAATTTCATTTCGCTGTAGCGGATGTGAAAATTGCCGCTGTCTATAGCGGGTATCGCGACGAAATTTTGTTGCGGTGCGATGCTGTAGTGGAAATCGGTAACCAGATTTTGCTGACGGAGCTTTTCCAATCCTTCTACCCAGTCCAGGCGCTGCTCATCGCCGATTATTTTATGTTCTTCCAGTGCGCCGTACTCGACGGAATAGGCCGACATATTTTCCTGATCCTGGCGCGCTGTCGTCAAGCGGTTTTGTGCTTCATTCATCAGGCGTTGCGCGTCGTATTGTTCTTGTTCCGCATACTCTGTATACCGGCTGCTGCCATATAAAATGGCGCTACCAACCAGGATAGATACGCAGGCTGCCAGGACGCTCCAGCGCATCGGGAAAAAATCGGCTTTGGTGAATTTCATGCTGGAATTTTCCTGACAAGTTGCATGGAAAAATCCAGCGATTTTTCATTTGTCTCGTGCTGATCCGCAATGCTGCCGCTGGGGTCTATATCCAGAGGTTTGGTTATTACGGTGGACTGATAGCCGGTTGCGTTTAGTTCGCGCTGAAAATTATCAAGATATGCCAGCGCGGCACGGTAATCGCTGGCAAAGCCGCGCAGATTCGCCTTGAGGGTGATGGTTGTGCCGGAGGTGTACCTGTATGGAATCGAACCGGTAACTGCGGCAGTACCATTGCCGTCCGGTCCGCTTGTCTTTGTCTGCCAGCCGATATTATCCAGCTCGATTTTCGGGAAATGGTTGAGTACGGCGCTGATTGGCTTCAGGAATGTTTGCGGGATGGGTGCGTATTGATCGAGTTTGCGCATGATCAGTACGCTCGTTTTCATATCCATAGAGGAGGCGCGTGTGCCAGAGAAAACGCCAGCAAACTTCTGGGTGATTTCCCGCGCTTCTTCCGATGTGTGTTGTGCCTGAATTCTGAGCGGCTCTGCCGCCGCAGCCTTGCCGTTGTTGAGCATGATGTTTGCAGCGCCCCACATCATACTGGCTGCCAAAACTGTCCCGCTTAGCCAGCCGAGTGCGTTGCGCAGTTGCCACAGGGTAAAGTAATGCGTATGTCCGATATTCGCATAGTGCGCTTTGGGTGGCCTGACAGCCAATTCATGCAAGAAGATTTGGCTGGCATCCGAGTCGGTAAATCGGCAGTCGATCTTGAGCTGCGCGGCAACCTCATCAAGGCTGGCGAATTCGTAGTGCATGTCTGAATTTTCCGGCAGATTTTTTTGCAATTCAACAAGATCATCGCCATGCCCCAGGATACGCACATCAAGACGCTGCCCATCCGGTAGCAGGCTCAAGCTTTTTAAATACTGGTAAGTGCGGCTGAGTTCTTTTGCCACTGCATCCTGGAATGAAGACACAGCATGAAAGGGCGTCAACCGGGAAATTTGCAAGCGGCGCTCAATAAAATAGCTTTGGCGCAACCCTGCGGATTTTTCCCATGAAATAAGTAGTAGATGGTCGGGCTCATGGTTTTTGACCAGAGGGGCGCTGATCTGTGGTACTGAATAAATTCCCGCGAGCGGTATTTTTTGCGCATGCATGATATCCAGCCATGGCGTGATGAGCGCCGGGTTGGTCAATGCAGAAAACAACATTTCATCATCGCGACGCCCGGTTTTTTGCCGTTGCAACAGAGTGGCCTGATGGAATTGCGTGCCACGATAATATTGATCGAACCTGCGTTGCAGGAGCGCGTTGCGGTTGCGCCCAATCAGGTGCGGAATAGTTTCATGGCGAAAATCTTCTTCGATTAAATCGACCAGCAAATAGGCCGGGGACTTTATTGGTTGCAGGAAAACCGCAAAGGCTTCGCGCCCCTCTTGCGAATTGTTGAATTCCAACTGCGAGGCGATTTTTTTGCCCGCCATCAGTTGCACGAGCATTCGGTTGGCGCTTAAAAACAACAACAGTCGGCTTCTCATCAAAATTTCACCTTACCGATAATGTCGTAGATCGGCGACAGCACTGACAACATCACCCAGCCGAGCAAGATACCCAGAACAATGGTCATGGCTGGCTCAAACAAGACCTGCACTTTTTTGATGTAGTCTTTCACATCGCGGTCATAAAAATAGCTGACATAGAGT
>CAIZNF010000634.1 GCA_903934275.1 uncultured Nitrosomonadales bacterium | reverse complement strand
GCGACCTTCCAGGCGCGGGATGTCGGTGGTGAGATGGCGCACGCGGCTGCGCAGCTTGTAGAGCGTTTCCTGATGCTCGCAGTGCAGCCGGCTCAGGCGCGCGACCTCGGCGTCTATGCGAGCTTTTTCAATCACCATAGGATTACCGGAGGCGATAGCTTTGACCTCGGCGTAGGTGAGCGCCGCGCCGTCCACATCCTCGATTCGCCGCAGATCACTCTGGCCGGTCATCACTTGCGCGATGAACCGGGCCTTGCTCTCGATGCACTGCCAGACGTAACTGTCGAAGGAGTGCGTCCGTGGCCACGGCTTCCTCGTTGCTGTCCCCGAGGGCGTGTGATAGCCTGTGAAGGCTCCTGCTTGATGGTTTTATCGATCGACTCGCTCTTTTTGGCGAAGAGACGGTGCCGGAGATCGCGGATCTGTGCTTCTTTAAGCTCTATTTCTGTAACAGCCTAGGTCAGATTTTAGCGTAAATCCATTGCAATAACAAATCTGGACTCGCAAGCGTTTTTCTGGCATAACAGACTCATGCTAGGATCTTTCATATGCCAGGGGCGAGTAGTTCAGCCCACCGATATTTTATGGCTCCAGTCATGGATTAATGACAATCCATCATGGAGTCGCTTTCGCCTTGCCCGTGAACTCTGCAAACTTTGGGATTGGTCAACTCCGACCGGTCAACTCAAAGACTTTGCGGCTCGCAGCTTCCTTCTCAAGCTTATGACGCGAGAGCTAATCACCTTGCCTCCGGTCAGAACAGAAAAACAGCGGGTACGCGGCTATGCCAGTCCAATAGTAACCCCTGCTGTTGCGCTTCAAGAACCTTCCACAATTGTTTCCAGTCTGGCGGATCTTACTCCCATCTCGATTGTTATCCCTGAGTCCGGTTCTCCCGAAGAGCATCTCTGCCATCACTTTTTGGCAACCCATCATTATCTGGGTTTTCAGCGTACTGTGGGAGAGAACCTGAAATACGTGGTTAAAGATTGCCATGGCCGCTGCCTGGCCTGTTTGCTCTTTGGTGCTGCCGCCTGGAAGACCAAGCCCCGAGATCAGTTCATTGGTTGGACGGATGCAGTTCGAACTCGAAGTCTGTCCGGGGTGACTAATAACACCCGGTTTCTTATCTTGCCCTGGGTCAGAGTACCTCATCTGGCAAGCCATCTTCTGGGCACCATACTGAAAAGAATCAGTGCGGATTGGCATCACAAATACGGGCATCCACTCCATCTGATAGAGACTTTTGTCGAGCGTGACCGCTTCCGTGGCACCTGCTATAAGGCAGCCAACTGGAAGCTGGTTGGGCAGACAAAAGGACGCAGCCGCCAGGATCAATATGCCACCATGAGTGTGCCGGTTAAAGACATCTACCTCTACCCATTGACGCCGAAGTTCCGGGAGTTCCTCTGCAATGAAGACCACCGCTGAACTTCATGATTGGGGTCTGCGCGATCTTGACGGTCTGGTGGCTTACTGTCAGAGCCTTCAGAACAGAGTGGCTCTCAACAGTCGCAATAGCAGTAAGCCTCCATCGCAAGACGGTTATGCCAAACCAAAACCAAAAAGTCTGCGAGGTACATCCGGCAAAAAAACAGGTGGCCAGACTGGTCATCCTGGTGCCACGCTCAAAGCGGTTAATAAACCCGACCACATCGAAGTCCATGCCATGTCGAGCTGCCCGTGCGGGTGTGGCAGTGATCTCAGTAAACAACCACTACTGCGCTATGAATCTCGCCAGGTCTTCGACCTGCCTCCACAAAAACTTGTTGTCACAGAGCATCGTGTCGAAGTCAAGTGTTGCCCACTTTCAGGAAAGCTGGTTCATACACCATGGCCGGTCGGTGTCAACGCTCCGGTTCAATACGGAGATGATTTTCTGGCTTGGCTGGTCTATCTGAATACTCAACAGTTCGTACCTTTGGCCAGAATCAGTCAAATGAGTTTTGACCTCTTCGGGCAGCATGTCAGCGAAGAAACTATTCAGACCGCCATGAAAAACATCGGTCAGCAGCTTGATCCTTTTTCACAGACAATCAAAGAACAACTCCTGCAGCAACCTGTACTCCATGTAGATGAATCAGGGCTACGGGTGGAAGGTGCGCTCCATTGGTTTCATGTACTCTCTACAACGGGTCTGACTTGGTACGGCGTTCACCGAAAACGAGGCAGGGAAGCACTGGACTCCTTCGACTTCCTTCCTGATTTCCTCGGAAGACTCGTCCATGATTGCTGGAAACCATACCTCATACTGCCATGTTTACATGCGCTTTGCGTGGCACACATCCTGAGAGAACTCATCTTTATTCACGAACAGTGTGAACAAGCTTGGGCAAAGACCATGGTCGATCTGCTCCTTGATATGAACCGGAAACGGGAGGGACAAAAACTGGTGGCTCCCGAATTTACTACCGAACAACTGAACCAATGGCATCAGCAGTACAAGGAAATACTTCGTGAAGGGCGGGCGGTTAATCCACCCATCATTCCACTGCCAGGTGCACCCAAAAAACGTGGGCGCAAAAAACAAACCAAGGCGCAAAACCTGCTTGATCGACTGGAGAATCATGAAGAATGGGTGCTTGCTTTTCTCCACGATTTTCTCATTCCGTTCACCAACAATCTCGCAGAACAAGATATCCGCATGATCAAAGTGAAGCAAAAAGTCTCTGGCTCCTTCCGAACGTTCGAAGGTGCGGAACTTTTTGCCACCATCCGAAGTTATATATCCACGGTACGCAAGCAAGGTCGATCAATCTTTCAAGATCTAAAGGCGGCTATTGCCGGAAATCCCTTTATCCCAAGTGTGACAGCAACATAGAGCACACACCTACTATTGTCATCCACACAAACTTATCTGCACGAATAAATATTTACCGGGCGGTTGAAGGCGCACTCCTGTGTAGTTACTAATTTTTTATATTTATTTCGGGATAATTCGTCGATTTCGAACTTAAATGCATTCCTACAAGCGGTAAGCCACTACTGGATAAATTGACTTTAGAGCTTCAGCT
>CAIZNF010000633.1 GCA_903934275.1 uncultured Nitrosomonadales bacterium | reverse complement strand
TTTGTAGGTGCGAATTCATTCGCACGAACACATAGATTATGTGCGAATGAATTCGCACCTACGGAAGCAACATTCACGGAGTGCCGCTAATCCTAACCATGCATCCACATTCGCTGACATCACAGATTGAACTCAACGTATCCGCCGCGCTGGATGAAGATCTGCGCGACGGTGACCTGACCGCGCAATTGATTCCCGCCACACAGGCCGCCTCGGCCAGCGTCATCGCGCGGCAGGAAGCGGTGCTGTGCGGCACGCTGTGGTTCGAGGAATGTTTTTTCAGGCTCGACCCCAACTGCAAAATCCACTGGGTGCTGCCGGAGGGCGGCACGATGCTGCCCGGTCAAGAGTTGTGCAAGGTGGAGGGAAGTGCGCGCGCCCTGCTCAGCGCGGAGCGTTGCGCGCTGAATTTCCTGCAAACGCTGTCCGGCACCGCCACGCTGGTGCGGCGCTATGTGGGGGCCGTGACGGGAACCAAGGCAAAAATCATGGACACGCGCAAAACCCTGCCGGGATTGCGCATCGCGCAAAAGCACGCGGTTCTGGTCGGCGGCGGACACAACCAGCGTATCGGATTGTTCGACGGCGTGCTGATCAAGGAGAACCACATCGCCGCCGCAGGCAGCATCGGCCTGGTACTGGAGCAGGCGTTTCGCATCACCCCACCGGGGGTATCCATCCAGATCGAGGTGGAAGACCTGCAACAGCTTTTTGACGCGATCAGCGCGGGTGCCAAACTGATACTGCTCGATAATTTCTCGCTGATCGATATGCGCCTCGCCGTGGCCCATGCCGCCGGACGCATCGAACTGGAAGCCTCCGGCGGCATCACGCTGGAGACCGTGCGCATGATTGCGGAAACCGGTGTGGACCGGATTTCCATCGGCGCACTGACCAAGGATGTCACGGCGATAGATTTGTCGATGCGCTTTGCACCCCAAGCTGAACTTTAACCAAAAACTGCTATTCATCCGCAGATCACATGGATTAACGCAGATTTTAATCTGCGAAAATCTGCGCAATCTGCGGACAACTGTTTTTTCTTGATTTAGTTTTGACGGCAAATTTACGAGGGTTGCCTGTTTGGAAACGGCAGCCTATTCCAGCCAGATGAATGTCCCCATGCGACCGGTCACGCCATCGCGACGGTAGGAAAAAAACTTCTCGCGCTCGCGATAGGTGCAGCATCCGCCACCGTAAATTTGCGCAATGCCCAGCGCGTTCAGACGCAACCGCGCCAATGCATGGATGTCGGCCAACCATTTTTCACCCTCTCCCCAGCCCTCTCCCCTCAAGGGAGAGGGGGTAAATGCCGAGGCAGCTTGCGGGTCGTTTCCCACAAAGACTGCACGTACCTCTTCACCGACTTCGAACGCATCCCGGCCAATCGCCGGACCAAGCCAAGCCATGAGATTTTTCGGGTCGATATTCATCGCCTGCACGGTGGCTTCGATCACTCCCGCCGCCAGACCTTTCCATCCGGCATGCGCCGCGCCGACCACCGTTCCCTGTTTGTCGCATAGCAATACCGGCAGGCAATCGGCCGTCATCACCACGCACACCGAGCCGCGCTGCCGCGCGATACATGCGTCTGCCCGTATCACGCAGTCTGCATGATCCGCGTCGGCCACCGCTGTGCCATGTACCTGCTCCAGCCACACCGGTTCGCCGGGCAGTAGCGTGTTGAGCAACATGCGATTGCGCGCCACTACCAGCGGGCTATCGCCGACGTGGCTACCGAGATTGAAGCTGTCGTAGGGAGCGATGCCCAAACCACCCTGCCGGGTAGTCTGCAAGGCTTTGACCTGTGCGGGTGCGGGCCAGTCTGGAGTGATGCAATGTTCAAGCGGGTTCATTTGTTACACCTCAAACCCCTCCCGGCCTCCCCTTGTCAGAGAAGGGGGTGCAGTGAGAAGGGATATTGCTGTGCGTATTTGTTGCAGCAACAGTTGCATGTCTTGCGGCAGCGGTGTTTCCCATTCCATCATCTCTCCGCTATCCGGATGCTCCAGTGCCAGGCAAGTGGCGTGCAGGGCCTGGCGCGGAAAGCGGTGCAATAGGTCGCGCAGTTGCGGCACGCATTTCTGCACGCCTTTCAGGTACACGCTGTCGCCCACCAGCGGGTGGCCGATATACGTGAGGTGCACGCGGATCTGGTGGGTGCGCCCGGTCTCCAGACGGCAACGCAGCAGCGTGCAACAAGAAAATTTCTCTTCGATTTGATAATGCGTGACGGCGGGCTTGCCGTCTTCCACTACCGCCATTTTGATGCGCTGTGTGGGATGACGGCCCAGCGGTGCGTCCACTTTCCCGCCGTGACGCAACTCGCCCCAAGCCAGCGCGAGATATTCGCGTTTCACGCTGCGCGCTTGGAGTTGGCGCACCAACGCGGTTTGCGCGGTCAGCGTTTTGGCGACCACCAGCAAACCGCTGGTATCCTTGTCGAGGCGATGCACGATGCCGGCGCGCGGCACGCCTTCCAGTTGCGGTGCATGGTGCAGCAGCGCGTTGAGCAATGTGCCTTCCCAGTTGCCGCTACCCGGATGCATCACCAGCCCGACCGGTTTGTTGATCACCAACAGTGCATCGTCCTCATAAACGATGTCGAGCGCGATATCTTCAGCCTGATGCAACTGCTCGGAAGGGTGCGCCTGCGGCTGTACGACGATGGTTTCACCGCCCCACACTTTCTGTTTTGCAATAGCGATGGCTCCGTCCAGTCTGGCCTGCCCATCTGCAATCCACTCCTGCAAGCGGCTGCGCGAATACTCCGGCAACAGCTTTGCCAGCACCTGATCGAAACGCATACCCCCGCAATCATCCGACACAACAAAGGTCTGCTGATCAAGGGCGGCGATGCTGGTACAAACCTCACTCGCAACTTGTTGCGAAGTAGATTGCCCGCCTTTGGTATAATCTTGAAAATTATTTTTGGATTTAATCATGCGCCATAGTTTAGCCTTATTCTTGCTGCTTACGTTAACTGCTTGCGGTATGCTCGCCCCTTTACCTGATGGCTCGGCACCGGTCAAGTATATGGCCGTCGAAGAAATGTACAATCAAGCCAAAGCCGAATTGAACAATGGCAATTACGAATCGGCCATCAAATTATACGAAACACTGCAATCGCGCTATCCGTACGGGCAGTATGCGCAGCAGTCATTGCTGGAAATAGCTTATGCCTATTATCGCCAGGGAGAGGCAGAATCGTCAGTATCATCCGCCGACAGGTTCATCAAGCAATATCCCAACAGCTCTTATGTCGATTATGCCTATTACGTAAAAGGCTTGGCCAACTTCAACGGCGAAATCAGCCTCCTCCGGTCGGCGGGCGGGCAAGACCCCACCGAACGCGACCCGAAGGCGGCACAGGATTCGTTCGCCGCCTTCAGGGATCTGGTGACACGCTTCCCGGACAGCAAATACGCGGCAGACTCCAGATTGCGCATGCAATATCTGGTGAACGCGCTGGCAAAATACGAGTTGCATGTTGCCAGCTATTACCTGCGTCGCGGTGCGCATGTCGCTGCGGCCAATCGCGCACAAGGCATCCTCACGCAATACCCAAACAGCCCATCGACGCGCGACGCGCTGCAAATCCTGGTGCAGGCATACGACGCGATGGGAGTGGCCGATTTACGCGACGATGCCCAACGTATGCTGACAAAGAACAGCGGCGCTTCCACACCCTCTTCCGACGTTAACGAAACCGCCACCATAAGGGAAAAACCAGGGAAACCCTGATGACAGTTCTGGACATAAACTTTTGCCCATCCTGCGGAGCAGCAATAGAATTGCGCTGCCCGAGCGACGACAACCGTCTACGCCATATCTGCACCGCATGTGGCACGATCCATTATCAAAATCCGAGGATGGTGATCGGCTCGATCCCGGAATGGGAAGATAAAATTCTGATGTGCCGCCGTGCCATAGAGCCGCGCTATGGGTTATGGACATTGCCCGGCGGCTTTATGGAGAACGGCGAGACCACAACCGAAGCGGCCATCCGCGAAACAGCGGAAGAAGCCAACGCGCGCATCGCGATTGGCGACCCATATTCGATGTATAGCTTGCCCTACATCAACCATGTGAACATACTATTTCGCGCCAAACTGCTGGATATGGATTTCAGCCCGGGGTCGGAGAGCCTGGAAGTCAAACTTTTCACCGAAGCTGAAATTCCGTGGGATGAAATCGCTTTTCGCCCTATAAAATTGAGCTTGGAGCTTTATTTTGCAGACCGACTGAAAGGACACTTCGGCTTTCACGTGGGTGAACTAACCTCACACTCGCACAAATAATTGAGCCACCTGCACTTCACAGCACGACCATTTTTGGTTAGGATGCGCATTGAAATTCGGCGACCCGCTCCGACCATAGCGTACCGCGTTGCCAACCACATTTAATTCAAAGCGAGACATAAACCATGAGCGAACATATAAAATACGTTACCGATGCCACTTTTGAAGCCGAAGTATTGCAGGCTCCGCTGCCCGTACTGGTGGATTACTGGGCTGAGTGGTGCGGCCCGTGCCGCATGATTGCGCCTATTCTGGAAGAAATCGCCAAGGAATATGCAGACCGCCTGAGCATTGCCAAGCTAAATGTTGATGAAAACCAGCAAACCCCGCAGAAATTTGGCATTCGCGGCATTCCGACGCTGATGCTGTTCAAAAACGGCAACATCGAAGCCACCAAGGTGGGCGCGTTGTCCAAGTCCCAATTGACCGCTTTTATCGACAGCCACATATAAAGTTTATTGACAGCTACAAATAAAGCGTTTACTGTCCCGTCCGCATCGCCTCCTGTATCGTCCGCTGAGTTCTCCCCTCTTGGCAACTCAATAATAAAAACGAATACGCTCCAGGCCATGCGGGTGGATACCTTCAACCCGACAAACCCCTTTCATTCTTGCTCTTTTCAATCATCATTCTCGCACCGCTATGCACCTATCTGACCTAAAAACCAAACACGTCACTGAACTCGTTGAAATGGCTGCGACCAATCAAATCGAGAACGCCAACCGAATGCGCAAACAGGATCTGATTTTCGCCCTGCTGAAAAGCGAAGCGAAAAAAGGCGAGAGCATCTTTGGCGACGGCACGCTGGAAATCCTTCCGGATGGCTTCGGCTTCCTGCGCTCACCGGACACCTCATATTTGGCGGGCCCGGACGACATTTACGTCAGCCCGAGCCAGATACGTCGTTTTAACCTGCATACCGGTGATTCGATTGATGGCGAGATACGCACCCCCAAAGACGGTGAACGTTATGTCGCGCTGGTGAAGGTGGACAAAGTGAACGGCGAGCCACCCGAAAATGCCAAGAACAAGATACTGTTTGAAAACCTCACCCCTTTATTCCCCACCCAGCCACTGATCCTCGAGCGCGATATACGCGCCGAAGAAAACATCACCGGGCGCGTCATCGACATCGTCGCACCGATTGGCAAAGGACAACGCGGTCTGCTGGTGGCTTCGCCGAAATCCGGCAAGACCGTGATGCTGCAACATATCGCGCATTCCATCTCGGCGAATAGCCCCGATGCCATTCTTATCGTGCTGCTGATCGACGAGCGTCCGGAAGAAGTGACCGAGATGACACGCACCGTGCGCGGTGAAGTAGTTGCCTCCACCTTCGATGAACCGGCCAGCCGCCATGTGCAGGTTGCAGAAATGGTGCTGGAAAAGGCCAAACGCCTGGTCGAACACAAAAAAGATGTCGTCATCCTGCTCGATTCCATCACCCGTCTGGCACGCGCTTACAACACCGTAGTCCCCTCTTCCGGCAAGGTATTGACCGGCGGCGTGGATGCCAACGCGCTGCACCGCCCCAAGCGTTTCTTCGGCGCGGCGCGCAATATCGAGGAAGGCGGCTCGCTGACCATCATCGCCACCGCGCTGGTCGATACCGGCTCGCGCATGGACGATGTGATCTACGAGGAATTCAAAGGTACCGGCAACATGGAAATCCACCTGGATCGCCGTATGGCCGAGAAGCGCATCTATCCGGCGATCAACGTAAACCGCTCCGGCACGCGTAAAGAGGAACTGCTGATCAAGCCGGATATCCTGCAAAGAATCTGGTTGCTGCGTAAACTGCTCTACCCGATGGACGAACTGGAAGCGATGGAATTTTTGCTCGACAAGGTCAAGGCAACCAAGAACAACGCCGAATTTTTCGACTCCATGCGCCGTTAACTCCCCGGCCATCGTTCCCAAACGCTGTGCGGAAACGTGGCTCTTTGAGGGCTACCGGATTCAGGGCTAATTCCGCTTCAGCAAAAAAACTTTTTTACGTTTATAATTTGCGCCCTCCGAGAGGTGCTGCAGCGGGTCTGGACAACCAGTCCCCCGTCAGGCTCGGAGCAGCGACTCGTTTCAACGGCACCTATTCATTAACTTTTATGAATGGAGTGTTTTATGAATGCCTCAATTACCGATTACAAAATTGCCGACCTGTCTCTAGCCGCATGGGGACGCAAGGAACTAGCCATCGCCGAAATCGAAATGCCCGGCCTGATGGCCATCCGTAAAGAATTTGCCAAGACTCAGCCTCTGAAAGGTGCGCGCATCACCGGCTCGCTACACATGACCATCCAGACCGGCGTGCTGATCGAAACGCTGACCGCACTGGGCGCGGAAGTGCGCTGGGCATCGTGCAATATCTACTCTACCCAGGATCACGCGGCAGCAGCCATCGCCGCAACCGGCGTGCCGGTGTTCGCTTACAAGGGCGAAACGCTGACCGAATACTGGGACTACACCCACCGTATTTTTGAATGGGCGGATGGAGGCCAAGGAGAAAAAATATTCTCCAACATGATTCTGGACGATGGCGGTGATGCCACGCTGTTGCTGCATCTGGGCACGCGTGCTGAAAAGGACGCATCGCTGCTGAATAATCCCGGATCAGAAGAAGAAACCTGCTTGTTCGCCTCAATCAAAGCCAAGCTGGCTATAGACAAGACTTGGTATTCCACGCGTCTCGCCGCAATCAAGGGCGTGACCGAAGAGACCACTACCGGCGTACATCGCCTGTACCAGATGCATGAGCGCGGCGAACTGAAATTCCCGGCCATCAACGTGAACGACTCCGTTACCAAATCCAAGTTCGACAACCTGTACGGCTGCCGCGAATCGCTGGTGGATGGCATCAAGCGCGCCACCGACGTGATGATCGCGGGCAAAGTCGCCGTGATTATCGGTTACGGCGACGTGGGCAAAGGATGCTCGCAAGCCATGCGCGCGCTGTCCGCACAGGTTTGGGTGACCGAGATCGATCCTATCTGCGCGCTGCAAGCGGCGATGGAAGGCTATCGCGTCGTGACTATGGATTATGCCTGCGAACATGGTGACATCTTCGTGACCACCACAGGCAACTACCATGTGATCACCCATGACCACATGAAGAAAATGAAGAACCAGGCCATCGTGTGCAACATCGGTCACTTCGACAACGAAATTGATGTCGCCTCGCTCAAGCAATACAAGTGGGAAAACATCAAACCACAAGTCGATCATGTGATCTTCCCGGACGGCAAACGCATCCTGCTGCTGGCCGAAGGTCGTCTGGTGAATCTGGGTTGCGGTACCGGTCATCCGTCCTACGTGATGTCTTCATCGTTCGCCAACCAGACCATCGCGCAGATCGAACTGTTCACCCGCACCAAGGAATATCCGATCGGCGTGTACACTCTGCCCAAGCATCTGGACGAGAAGGTCGCACGCCTGCAATTGACCACACTGAATGCGCAGTTGAGCGAACTGACCGACCAGCAGGCCGCCTATATCGGCGTGCCGAAGAACGGCCCTTACAAGTCTGAGCATTATCGCTACTAGCATCTCGACATCCGTTCGGCCTGAGCTCGTCGAAGGCCATTTATGCTTCGCGAGCTCTGATGGAACAACTAAGTATTGACTAAGGGAGATGCTGATTTATTCGTCATCCCCGCGAAAGCAGAGATCCAGTTTATTGATTTTACTGGGTTCCCGCTTTCGCGGGAACGACAAAACTGAATAAATCAGCGCTTCCTAAGCACGATAACCCTGTGCCAAGTCACTACTTAACCACGAACGGCTTTAGGCACCGTGCTTGAAAGGAGACCGATGAGACTGCTGCTAATCTGGATACTGAATGCGCTGGCCTTGCTGGCCGTGGCGAATTTCGTTCCCGGTATCCATCTGGACAGTTTCGTCGATGCGATGATCGCCGCATTTTTTCTCGGGCTGGTCAACACGCTGATCCGCCCGTTGTTGCTGCTGCTCACCCTGCCGGTTACGTTGCTCACGCTGGGATTGTTCATCTTCATCATCAACGGGTTGTTGTTCTGGTTCGTCGGCTCGGTGCTGCGCGGCTTTGTTGTGGATAGTTTCTGGCATGGCGTATTGGGCGCGGTGCTATACAGTATTTTTTCCTGGGCGCTGTCCGCAGCCGCCGCACAAGTCATGAGGCCGCACAAAGGATAAGAACAACATGAGCAAACCACTTTTCAGTTTTGAATTTTATCCGCCGCAAACTCCGGAGGGTGCGGAGAAACTTGTTGCCGTGCGCAAACAATTGGCGGAGCTTCAGCCGGAATTTTTCTCCGTCACGTTCGGCGCGGGAGGCTCCACCCAGGAGCGCACCATGGACACCATAAGGCAGATCAAAGCCGAGGGCTACAATGCGACACCGCACCTGTCCTGCGTCGGCTCGACGCGCGACAACATCCGCAACATGCTGCTCGCATACAAGGAGATGGGCATCAAACGCATCGTGGCGCTGCGCGGCGATCTGCCCTCCGGCATGGCCAGCATCGGCGAATTCCAGTACGCCAACGAGCTGGTGTCGTTCATCCGCGCGCAAACCGGCATGCAGTTCCATATCGAAGTGGCGGCCTACCCGGAGTTTCACCCGCAGGCCAACTCGGCGCGCGACGACCTGCTCAATTTCAAACGCAAGGTTTCAGCCGGGGCGGATTCGGCCATCACCCAATATTTCTACAACGCCGACAGTTATTTTTATTTCGTCGACAAATGCCGCAAGCTGGGCATCACCATTCCTATCGTGCCGGGCATCATGCCGATTGTGAAATTCGCGCAATTGGCGCGCTTCTCCGACACCTGCGGCGCGGAGATTCCGCGCTGGATACGCCGCACGCTGGAAGGCTTCGGCGATGACAGCGAATCGATACAGGAATTCGGGCAGGATGTGGTCACGGCGCTGTGCGAGCGCCTGCTCGCCGGAGGCGCGCCGGGGCTGCACTTCTATACGCTGAACCAGGCTGCGCCGTCGCTGGCGATTTGCAGGCGGCTCGGGATTTAATGTGCATTACAGATTTTTCCTCATTCCTTGCCGAAGGGCGTATTGCCATACGCCCCTACAGGCGCACGGATCGTAGGGGCGTATGGCAATACGCCCACGAACCACGTTGATGAAATCCCCCGAACTGCTGCTACCTGCCGGTACGCTGGACAAGATGCGCAGCGCCTACGCCTTCGGCGCGGACGCGGTGTACGCCGGACAGCCGCGCTACAGCTTGCGTGCGCGCAACAACGAATTCCAGCTTGATGAACTGCGCATCGGCATCAAGGAGGCGCATGCGCTCGGCAAAAAACTGTTCGTCGCCAGCAACCTGATGCCGCACAACGCCAAGGTGAAAACCTACATGGCGGACATGGAGCCGGTCATCGCAATGCGGCCGGATGCGCTGATCATGGCCGATCCCGGCCTGATTGCGATGGTGCGCGAGCGCTGGCCGGAAATGCAGATACATCTTTCG
>CAIZNF010000632.1 GCA_903934275.1 uncultured Nitrosomonadales bacterium | reverse complement strand
GGACATGTCCATAAAGCACACTTCACGGTAGTTGGGGTGAATGCCTTCTTTCATGATTCTTCCTTGATTCGATTGCGGTAGCCGAAACAGACCATCTGCCTTACTTTCCGCGAATAGCCTTAGATTATAGCCTAGCCGCCCCGGCGCATCATGTCAAAAAACTCGCTGTTGTTCTTGGTGGCACGCATTTGCTTAAGGACCATCTCCATGGATTCAATTTCATCCATGTTGTAGAGGAACTGCCGCAGGATGCGGGTCTTCTGCAGAATTTCGGGTTGCAGAAGCAACTCTTCGCGTCGGGTTCCGCTGCGGTTGAGCTGGATGGAAGGGAACACCCGTTTTTCGTAGAGGCGACGGTCCAGGTGAATTTCCGAATTGCCAGTTCCCTTGAATTCTTCAAAAATCACTTCGTCCATGCGACTGCCGGTATCGATCAGTGCCGTTGCGATAATGGTCAGCGAGCCGCCTTCTTCGACATTGCGGGCCGCGCCCAAAAATCGCTTGGGGCGCTGCAGTGCATTGGAATCCACGCCGCCGGTCAATACCTTGCCGGAGGATGGCACGACGTTGTTATAGGCGCGCGCAAGGCGGGTGATCGAGTCCAGCAAGATCACCACGTCTTTTTTCAGCTCTACTAAACGTTTGGCGCGCTCGATCACCATTTCGGCGACGTGCACGTGGCGTGCTGCGGGTTCGTCAAACGTGGAGGCAATAACCTCGCCTTTTACGGTGCGCTGCATTTCCGTCACTTCTTCAGGACGCTCGTCTACCAGCAAAACCATCATATGGCTGTCCGGGTAGTTGGCAGAAATCGCGTGGGCGATATGCTGCATCATTACCGTTTTGCCGCTCTTGGGAGGGGCTACCAACAAGGCGCGCTGACCCTTTCCAATGGGAGCAATGATGTCAATGATGCGGCCGGTAATATTCTCATCGGTCTTGATCTCTTGTTCCAGTTTCATCTGCACTTTAGGGAACAAAGGCGTCAAATTCTCGAACATGACTTTGTGCTTGTTGCTCTCCGGAGAGTCGCCATTCACTTTGTCGAGCTTGTTCAGGGCAAAGTAGCGCTCTCCGTCTTTGGGCGTACGGACTTCGCCTTCAATCATGTCGCCCGTGTGCAGGTTAAAACGCCGCACCTGGCTGGGGCTGATGTAAATGTCGTCAGTGCTGGCGGTGTAGCTGGTATCCGGGCTGCGCAAGAAGCCGAATCCATCGGGCAGGATTTCCAGTACACCGTCAGCAATGATCTGCTCACCCGTACGAGCACGTTTTTTAATGATGGCAAACATCAGCTCCTGCTTGCGCATTCGACCTGTGTTTTCAATCTCAAGCTCTTCAGCCTGTTTGAGGACTTCGGAGACGTGCAGCGCCTTGAGTTCGTTTAAATGCATGGAGTGGGTCCCGTAGGGGGAGTTGACCGGAGAGTCGGTGGATTACAAAATTCAGGGGAGATGGGAAGGCCAGATCGGTTGGTCGGGCCTCATCGTTCTTAACCAGGAAATTGGTGCCGAGTTTTTGTGAATTCGGTGAACGGATTAATTATGACAGGAATTTGGGGCTCCCCGCAAGGGCGGGGAAGAGTCACCAGAAATGCCATTCAAATCAACATGGGACACAGCGTGCAGTCGCCGCGGTGTCCCGAGCAATTCAGCTGAGTTGCTGGTCAATGAAAGCGGTCAATTGCGCCTTGCTCATGGCGCCAACTTTGGTTGCAGCCAACTGCCCATCCTTGAACAGCATCAGTGTCGGAATGCCGC
>CAIZNF010000631.1 GCA_903934275.1 uncultured Nitrosomonadales bacterium | reverse complement strand
CCCCTACACCACAATCAGGCAAACACCGATAGTGCTCCTTGTACGCATGGAACATTATTCTCCCTTGTTTTTGCAAGCCAAGCAGGTGAGTGGCTTTGGGATCGCGCAATATTTGTCCCGACCAATTCGTTGGCTTTGTCGTTTTTGCCTCATTTCGACAAACTCGGAACAGCCGTCAGCAGGCGGTCGGCGGGCCGGTCTGCGTGCCGCAGTTTTGGGAAAGCCCTTCAAAAAGTGCCATACAGAGGAGATCGCTATGACTATTGCAAATGAACTTCAGTCCACTATCGGACAGATGGTGCAACTGGGCAAGGGTATTCTCGCCGCCGACGAGAGTCAGCCCACCATCGCCAAGCGCTTTGCGTCTATCCATGTAGAAGCCACTGCGGAGATGTGCCGCTCCTACCGTTCCCTGCTGTTTACCGCTCCGGGCATTGAGGACTACATCAGCGGCGTAATCGAATTCGAGGCGACTCTCGCCCAGATCGATAATGATGGCACGGCGCTTCCAAAAGTGCTGGCAAGTCGCGGCATCGTCCCCGGTGTCAAGGTGGATCAGGGAAAAGGGCCGCTGCCCTTATCGCCCGGCGACTTTATTACCTACGGGCTGGACGGGTTGGAAGAACGCTTGCAGCGCTACAAAAATCAGGGCGTGCGTTTTGCCAAGTGGCGTGAGGTTTATAAGATTAGCAAAGAGAACCCCTCTGTGCTGGGCATCGCTGCTAACTCCGAAATGCTGGCGCGTTATGCTGCGGCCTGTCAGGGAGTAGGGATTGTGCCCATTGTCGAGCCGGAGGTGTTGATGGATGGTGATCACAGCCTCGCTCGCTGCGCCGAAGTGACCGAGGCCGTGCAGAAAGAAGTTTTTCATGCGCTGCACCGCCACCATGTCGCGCTGGAATATATTATTCTCAAACCCAATATGATCCTTCCGGGCAAGGATCACCCCGTCAAAGCCAGCACGGAAAAAATCGCGGAGGCAACGCTGCGCGTGTTACTGCGCACCGTACCGGCAGCCGTGCCGAGCATCAATTTTCTTTCCGGTGGCATCAGCCCGGAAGAAGCGACGCTCAATCTCAACACCCTTAATGCCAAATTTCCCAAAGCGCCCTGGCTGCTCTCGTTTTCGTATGGTCGTGCTTTGCAGAAACCGGTATTGCAAGTTTGGCAGGGGCGTGCGGAAAACACCGTCGCCGCACAGCAGGCATTGCTGAAACGGGCACGGCTAAATGGCGCGGCCCAACGGGGTGAATATCTGGCGGCGATGGAGTCATCCGAGTGACATGTCCGGTAATCACGGCAAGACCAAGTTACCCGATAACGTGCTGTATCGTTCCCGCATCGAAATACGGCGTATTTTGCAGGAGCTTGCCGGCGAGGGCTTGCCGATATTTGCAGAAATTGGTGACGGGAAATTATTCATATCGCAAATCCTCTCCGTCGATCCTATGGCCGGCTGCTTCGCCGTCGCGTATGGCGCGGAAAAATCGATAAACAACGCAATGTTTAACCAGCCTTCGGTAAAATTCTCTTCGAATCTCGGCGAGGCGCACCTCATATTCAAGGTCGCGGGCGCATCGGATACGCTGTGCAAAGGTCAACCCGCCATCCAGTTTGCATTCCCGCGTACACTCGTTTTTTTTCATCGCCGCGAGCATTTGCGCATTCCGATTCCTGCGGAAGCTTCGCTACGCTGCATCGCTGAAGCGGGTAGTTTTATTCCGTTTGAGTCGCGCATTATCGACATCAGCCACGATGGCTTGGGCGGCATGCTTTATGACCGTGACATCAAGCTCAAAGCGGGGACGGTGCTGAGGGGTTGCCGCATCATCATGCCAAGTGGAAATGCTATCGTTGCCGATCTGTGGTTACGTTACATAACGACAATCACCCTTCCAGATGGAACGGTTGCCAACCGGGCAGGCCTTCGCTTCATTCAAAGGCCGGATGAAATCGCGGAATTGGTCAGTTTTTTCATTCAGAATTTGGACAAAAACCAAGATATCTCCGGTAAAAATTCAATTGATTAGCTTTCTGCACGCAGTGGCCTTGTTATAAAACTGCGCTTAACCGGATGCCCGTGACGTGCCGCTTCGTCCACGATGAGGAAAGGCATCATCATAATTTAACGTGAAACAACATAAATTTAACTTTGAAAAAAGCCACCGTGGGAGCGGTCTCAAGGCCGCGATTCTCTGGCAACTCATCGCGGCCCGGAGACCGCTCCTACGCGGTATTTTTTTGGTTTCGGCTTGTCCTGCTTAGATAGTCGCTGGTCGCTGTTTTGAAATCGGTTTTGAGATAGTTCATTGCAAAAAGGGCGGATTCGCATATAATGCGCGCCGTGGTACAGTGCTAGACAGCATCGACCCCAAAGTACAGTAAGTAGTTTTTGGGGTATTTCTGGGGGTACGTTTCAAAATTTAATTTATTTTAATCCATTGAAACAGCTTGCTAGAGGGGTCATTTGACCCCGTCAGCACCACTGTAGTTTTTGGAGTGGTAGTTCAGTTGGTTAGAATACCGGCCTGTCACGCCGGGGGTCGCGGGTTCGAGTCCCGTCCACTCCGCCAAATAGCACGTTTTTACGCCCCTTCGGGGGCGTTTTCATTTACAACCCCCGTTTTAACCCACATCTTATCCGCTGCTTGATCGTGCGTAGTCTGACCGCTCAGTCACGGCGCTTGCAATAAAACCCAGCAAGCCCCGCGCCTTCGCTATCGCACTGGCATCGGACAGAGCGCAGAAGGCGATGAAACTGCCCTCTGCTTCCACTCCGTAGCCAAGTGTGTCCGCTCCGTTGCCGCCGCCAGTTCACCACTGCGCCCTTCGCGAAAAAGACCTCGCCAAGGGCTTGCGGTGCGCTGTCGGCTAGTGCATGGGTAGTCTGGGAGAGCGCCGAAGGCATAAAGCCGCCATCGGCTTGCGCGCTGTAACACGCTGGTTCCCTCCGTTGCCGCAGCCGCTTCACGCCGTCGCACTTCATGGCTTCGCATGAGGCCGCTACGCCATCAAGCGCTCGCCGTTCGCAGGCTGCTGGTGCAGTGATAGCCTGGACGCGCCGCGCCCCCTCGATGTTCCGGCAAGGCGTTGTCGGCTGCGTCGGTTATGTGTGTGGCGGTGTTTAACATAAAGGCGTCTTATGCAAAGCGCAAGCGCCGGAAAACTCCCGCCCTTCGGGTTCGCATAAGAGGCCTTTATGTCTTGCGCTCTGCGAGTAAATCCCGCCACACAAGTCAAGGTCAACGTCCATCTCCTTCGTCGAGGGGCAGCAAAACGGGGCTGGTGTTGCGCCGCCCCTTCGCCTTTTGCAGCATGGTCGTGCCGGTCTATGTCTTGTCTTGTTGTGGTCGCTACGCGGCTTATGTGGGGGGCGCTTTCCCGCTAACGCCCCCCATCCCCCCAGCGGCCAAGTGAAGCAAAGGCATGGCCGCACCCGTCCGCACTG
>CAIZNF010000630.1 GCA_903934275.1 uncultured Nitrosomonadales bacterium | reverse complement strand
TGGTTGCGCGGCTGGCCAGCATTTTTCGTGGGGGTTACGATGTTACTGTCGTCACATCTACTCCATCAGTGGCTTAATTATGATCGCGCTGAGGTATATGAAATTCTACTGAGTCCGCTTCTCCCTGATATTCCGTTGTTGTTGCTTTGGGCTGGCTTTTGGGCGCTGATTGGGCGGGTGCAATCGGGGCGTGCGAACATTATCGCTCACGCTGTTATCGCCTCGCTGCTCATCGGCCTGCTTATGTTAATAAGCTGCGTGATTAATTATGTGGATTTTGCACTTAACCAAAACCAGATAATCAATATGTTACTTTATATGACATTTCCGCTAATTCTCGGCACGCTGTTCTACCGGCATATCATCCTGGTCAGCCGGATCAGTCGCCGCAGGCTGAGAATAACTTTGACAGCTTTGTTTATTGGCTTGGGTAGTGTTGCTTTTACAATTGACGTATTGACACCAGAAAGTGACCAGCCTCATATGTCATTTTCGCGCACGATAGGTCCGCCTTCGATGTTGCGGACACAAGGAAAATCCACTGATGAATTTATCTCTGGGGCCAGTGTGTTGAAGTCAAGAGTGTCAGAATAGAGCGAATTAAAGGAACCGGGCTCTCAGCCGATTCACGAACGAAAACTCGCCCCGCAAGACACATCACCCCTCCCGCCCCGCCGGCCACCGCCGAAACGAATGCTGGCTTTCACCAAAGCGCTTGCCAAGCAAAAGCCCCTCGATACGAAGGTTTGCAGCCAAAAGAAAATCCCCTCCAACTCCCCCCGCTTCGACAAGCTCAGGACAGGCTTGTCAGCGGTCCATTGGTGCCAGAGTCGATTTATTTTCTTCGTAGATCACAATCCCATCCTATAAATCAAAACCCCTCTACCCCGGCAACACGTACAATTCGACTCCGGTACATTTGATCTTGGTAAGGTTAGCCGCTTTACGGGACGGAAACCTCGACATAACTGCCGACAGTTGCTGAATTTACGGCGGAAGCGACATGCTCTACGACAACCCGAATGCGTGGCCAACTTGTTGTAGAGAGAACAACAACCGCAATTCGTCGAGCCGCAAGATTTTGTTGGTACCGAAGATTGGTGTCGGTGGTAACAAGTACCTCGAATTCCAGCTCCTCAGCAGAACGCAACAACTCTCCATTCTTCAGAGTGGCCCACCCAAGCTCATAAGCCGTGGAGACGCTGTGACCCGTGAGAGCTTGCCGCAGAGGAACCGGTGTTCCTTGGTCAAACAAGACTCACACTTATGCGACCAACAAAGTAGACCTGGCCGCATGTTCCAGTACGTGACGAGCCTGAGACAAGGAAACACCGGGGAACCACTCAATGAACTGATGGACAGAGGCATCTTCTTCGAGGTTCTCGAAGAGCGCGGCCACAGGAACCCGCGTGCCTCGAAAAACCCAAGCACCACTTACGCGATCAGGGTCGCGCTCGACATCGTGGCAAGAAGACCAATCAATCATGGCTGTATGGTAGCACTTTGGGCGGCGACGGAAAATAAAAAGCCTCTTCCAATATGAAATGAGTCTGAAGGGTTTGCGTATTTCCAACATGGAATGAGTCTGAAATTGATTTGCCGGTTCGATCATTATGCGAGGCATGGTGATCAACACGATGACAACTGGGGACAGACCACGGTTTGCCGGATCGGCGTGAAAAAGGGTTGGTGTAAAGTCTTGCATCAACATATTCAAGCACACTCCAATAACGCGGCCTGAAAAATATGCCCATCACCCCTCCCGCGCCGCCAGCCACCGCTGAAACGAACGCTGGCTTTCACCAGAGCGCTTGCCAAGTAGAAGCCCCTCGATACTGATGTCTTCGTCGATGTCGTCCCAATGAATGCCTGCGCCTTGCCCAATCAGTCGCCAGCGCTTGCGCTCTTCCGGCTTGGCGTGGGCGAGGCGCGGATACCAGCCGAGCGGCGCAGAGAGCGTGCGGCCATCTTCCAGCTCCACGGTTAGAGCCTCGTCGGATACCGAAACATGCTGTGCGTTCGGGATTGAGATTTCAGTTTGCGAAATAATCATTCCATGCCTCCATTATTGTTTCGCGGTGCTCCACCACGAGGTTCTCGATCTTGACGAGTTCGGCGCGACCGAACCCGATGCTGTGCTGCAACCTTACTGGAACCAGCCAGAACTTGGCAAGCGCCGCATCGCGCTCGACATGGATGTGCATGGGCTCGTCACGGTTGAGTGTGGTCAGCTATTTCAATGGCCTGATACTTAC
>CAIZNF010000629.1 GCA_903934275.1 uncultured Nitrosomonadales bacterium | reverse complement strand
GTCAAGCTCGGATCAGATGTGGATATATTGGTGGAGATCAACCCCGCGCGCGAAGCGGATATTCCATCGCATTGGAATTTAATCAAACAGGATGAGGCATCCAACCATTGCGCCATTTATCACATCAAGCAGATTCCCATCGCTGGTGGTATAGGCGAATGGGTAAAGCTTTACCCTCATTTGCCTCTTATCCAGCATCTTATCGATGCGTATGTATTCTTTCCGTCGCGGGGTCATCAGGGAGAGAATGATGCATTCCTTCAGAAATTTAGTGCCGAGCTTTTCTATGATCGTGCCCGTGACGGGATCGTCAGTCGTGGCGGGGAAGAAGAAAGAATCGCCAAGCGGATTTCCGAGCTGCATGCCTTTCCACAAGTTATTGTCGAAAAAATGAATGTGGCTGCAATGAATGTGGCTACCGAGAATGCGCTTTACAACGTGTTTGTGGGCGAACACGACTACGTGCTCAAACTCTTCAAGGTGTCCGGCAACTACAAGCGTGACCGCGTCGCCGAGCATACCGCATACGAAGAAAAGTTGATTACGCAGCTCAAAGAACGCGGCGTTTTGACTGCGGGTATCATCCCTGTTTCGCATGGAGCGGTTGCGACTATCGAGGGTTATCCTGCTTTATTATTCGAGCGAATTCACGGCGTGGCGCAACTGAAACCAGAGTACCCTCTGGATAAAATGTGCGCGGCATTGGCAAAAATCCACCAGGTGCAGATTGACCGCCCGCTGGATCTGGTTAAAGATTTCTCGTTCGAAAATATCTGCTCTATTTGGCTACCGCTATTTCAGGTTTATTTGAACGATTCCACACATGATGCCGAAATTGCCGAAGCATTGGCAAAATTTGCCCCATTGCACGAGTGCTGTAACTCTGCCAAGCACAGGGATGTGTTGTATACCTCCAGCCCATCTGTCCACAACCACGGCGATGTGACCCCCAAGAACATAATCACCGACAAACATGGTGAGGCAATTTTTTTCGATTTCAATAATGCTTATTTCGGTCCGCGCATAGCCGATGTGCTCGACGGCGCTTTTGAATTTTCTCTTGCGGAGCAATATATTCATCTTGCCGATTTTGCTCGTTTTGATGCGTTTGTTTCTCAATATTCCGCCAGCAATCCACTTGCTGCAAAGGAAACCAAGAAATTGCCGCAGTGGATCGAATTGGTCGGGCTTATCAAGTTCACCAGAGAAGTCCGTGCGCTACTGGAACATCCGGCGGATGAGCTGCGTAGAAAACGTGCTCTGGCTATCGCAGAATTTGTCTTGTCGCATATGAAGCTGGAATGTTTGTGAGCCAATTGCGATCACCGCTGACGGGCGGGGCGTGTGTACGGCGGGAGCCTTTCACTACCTTTATCATTTACTTCAGTGTCCTGCTACAGCCCAAGTAAATTCACCAGCCCATCCAGGCCGACAAAATTCAGCGCATAGCTGGCCTGTTCGCGTACCACGGGCTTGGCATGGTAAGCGATGCTGATACCCGCCTGAGCCATCATTTTTAGATCGTTCGCGCCGTCGCCCATTGCGATGACCTGTTCCGGTTTGAGTCCCAGCTCCGTGCGGATTTTTATCAGCCAGTCTGCCTTGCCTTGTGCATCGAATATTTTACCCAGCACCTTGCCGGTGAGTTTGCCGTCCACAATTTCCAGCGTGTTGGCATGTGTATAGTCAAGCCCCAGTCTCGGCTTGAGGCGCTCGGTGAAAAACAGGAAGCCGCCGGACACCAGCAATATTTTGATGCCCTGCGTATGCAGGGCTTCGAGCATGATTTCCGCTCCGGGCGAGAGTCGTAGGCGTTCGTCATATACCTGCTGCAGCGCATCTTCGTCTAGGCCTTCCAGCAGCGCTACGCGGCGGCGCAGGCTTTCGGCGAAGTCGATTTCACCGCGCATCGCCGATTCGGTAATGGCTGAGACTTGAGGCTTGAGCCCCTGCATGTCGGCTATTTCGTCGATGCATTCGATGGTGATCAGCGTGGAATCCATATCTGTCACCAACAGCCCAAAATCTTTCAGCGAGCGGTCGCGCGGCACGAAACCGTAGTCCAGTTGATGCTCAAGGCAGTAGGGCGCGATTCCGGGATGCGCCCGAGCTTCAGTCAGACGATAGGCGTGTTCGGCGATTTGCCCGCCCTGTCTGGCCTGCGCCAGCTTGGCGAGGTGATCGAGGTGAATGGTGGCGATATGGCAGGTGGCTTGAATAATGAGGTTCATGGGTTTGTTCTGTAATGTAAAAATTGGCAGGTATCGTTTCGGCGATTGTCGATTATCCTAGAAAGAGCAGTTAGCCTCTCATATTTGTGCGTTAGCCCGTATGGCGTTT
>CAIZNF010000628.1 GCA_903934275.1 uncultured Nitrosomonadales bacterium | reverse complement strand
TTACTCGTCGCCCGACAAATGCGGACAGAAAACCGGTAGTTACCATTTGATCCATGGTGCTTCGCCCTTAGCCACCAGGCTGTTTAGATGCAAATAGTCACGTCCGGTATCCATCGGCTGCCAAAAACCATCATGCTTGTACATCATCATCTGCCCTTCTGCCACCAACTTGCGCATGGGCTCTTGTTCAAACATCAAATCCTCGCGTTCATCCAGATAATCAAATATCTCTCTGTTGCACACAAAAAAACCTCCGGAAATTCGCCCCCCCGTCGCCTGGGGTTTTTCGTTGAATTCCGTCACCAACCCTTCTGGAGATTCCATTAATTCACCAAATCGTCCGGGCGGACGAACACCCGTCACAGTTAGAATGCGGCCATGATCGACGTGAAACTTGAACAGCCCATCAATATCAATATCACCGACACCGTCCCCATAAGTCAGCATGAAATGCCTGTCATCGCCGATATACTTGCGAATCTTGCGAATCCTTGCGCCCGTCATGGCTTCTAGCCCTGTATCCGCCAGAGTTACACGCCAATCCGACTCTTCGTGATCAGTGTGGTATTCAATTTCTTTCGATGCCCCCAAGGTAATCGAAAAATCCCGCGTCTGCGATTCATAATTTAGGAAAAAATCCTTGATGGCCTGCCCCTTATAGCCCAGGCACAAGACAAATTCTTTATGCCCCATGCTGGCGTAATATTTCATGATATGCCACAAAATAGGCAACCGGCCAACAGGGATTAGCGGCTTGGGAATATTCTCGTTAACATCACGGATACGCGTCCCTTGTCCGCCACAGAGGATAACAACTTTCAATTTTCGCTCCTGTTCAAAAGTGCCTGATATAAATCCAGATATCTGGATACCGCCACATCTGCAGTGAATTTTACTTCAAATTGCGCGCGCGCCTGAGCGCCCATTGCACCAATTTGCCCATCATTCTCGATGATGGTTGCCATCTTGAGTGCCAGTGCCGAGGAGTCCGCAGGCTCCACCAGCCAGCCCGTTGTACCATCCTCAATCTGTTCCGATGTTCCGGCAATGCGACTGGCAATTACCGGCTTACCCAAGCTCATTGCTTCCAGCACAACATTCGGAAAGTCCTCGTTTGCAATGGAGGGAAGCACCATCACATCGAGAGCCTGCATGAAATCAAAAACGTTGCGCTCAGTTCCCATGAAACGAACCCATGGTTCAAGCGCAAGCTCCTCGACCGCCCTCTCCAAATTGCAACGCTCCGGCCCTTCACCCTCGATCAGGAGCACAGGCATTTTTTCGGCATCGACACTTTGCCTTAATATCGCCATGGCATCCAGCAGAACACGGTGCCCTTTCCTTCGCTCCAGCAAAGCAACGATACCGAAGGCCATAGTCCCTTCTGTTAGCCCCAAACGGTTTCTTGTTTCCGCCCGCGTTTCAGTCGTCGCGCGTGGCTTAATGCCATTATGAAGGCAAACGAGTTTTTCCGGGCACAGGTGTAAGGCTGCCTGCAATGCCTGTCCCGCGAACCGCGAACCGGTGACAAAAACAGCGACACTTCGAGCGACCAGCCGGTTCAAGGGGGAATCAAGCCACGCGAACCAGTACTTGTTTGGCGTGGCGATATTATTAACCACCATAACCACCCGGCTGATCCCGGCCAGAGAAGCCGCAATAGCGGCAGACTGGCACGAAATCGCCCCGGGATACCCGCCATTATTTATATGAAGTAGGTCAATCCCGCGATGCCGCCAAGCTCTATAGAGCACCAGAACATTCCATGCCAATATCCAGTAGCGCAGCAGCAGCAAATAATTAAGACCCCGGATTGCTATATGAACAGGTCCGGGCATGTTCACTGCCAATTGGTTCAGGACATTCCCAGCCAAGATTGGATAGCTCTCGCCGTTGACCCCAGTGCTCACGCGATTCTTTAGCCCTGCCTCGTAACGTTCGCTCTTCCGATAACTGAATGACACCCCGAAATTACGATGGATGCGTTCGTCATTCAGCATATTGGCGATCATGTTTTCGCAGCCGGCAAAAAAATCACAGTCCGTGTGATAGTGGAGATGTGGTCGCGTGTTCATCCATGTTTATCCTGATACCAGTCGACCGTACTTCTCAGGCCGTCATCCAGCGAGGTTTGCGGCATCCATCCCAGAAGCTGTTTCGCCTTGGATATGTCAAGCCAGTACGCCATGGGTTCCCCCGTCCGGTATTTCAGTGCGCCGCGGCGCACCAAACCGGTGCACCCCAGCAATCCCTCAACACGATCAACGAGCCGTGCGATTTGGATTGGCTCCCCGCTTCCGATATTGATAATTTCGCCTTCAACATCCGGGTAATATCCTGCCCGAAGCAAAGCATCCACCAGATCCGACACGTAAACATAATCTCGCGTTTGCTCCCCCAAGGTCATGGGAAATTCTTCCCCGCGCAACAGGGTTTGAATCAACGCCGACAGGAACATATCATCACGTTGTGCAGGCCCATACGCCACTGATGGGCGAAGAACCACTACAGGCAAACCAAAACTACAATGCATAAGCTGCGATAGGTGAGTAGCGCATTGCTTTGAGAATGAGTAAGCGCTAATAGGTGCTTCCCGCATCGATTCCACAAAAGGTGCCTCGTTGCCGCCATACTCCTCAGCCGTACCGAGAATAATAATCCGTTCCAGAGATGGAATGTCGAGCGCGGCAAAAAATAAATTGAGCGTACCCAGCAAGTTGGTATCGATTGCTTGCCCAAAAGCCTCATGAGCCAAGACACGATCCCTAACCCCCGCCAGATGAAAAATAGTGTTGGGCATCCAGTCCTGGATTGTCTGGCGTACAAAGACCTGATCGCGCATATCGCCAACAAAAGTACGTTGTGTTTTTGACGAGCAATGTCTTTCACGCGCCACAACAGCCACTTCAGCTGCTAAGCCGCTAAGTGCATCCAGCAAGTGCTGTCCTATAAATCCCGATGCGCCGGTGATTAATATACGCTTGCCGCGATAGGGCACAAATGTGTCATTAATTTCAGGTGAGGTCATTTGTCAGGAATCTTTCTCGCCCGAACTACCAGATTTAGGTAAAGTTGGCCTTGATCGGGTAGCGTACTCTGCAGAATCAGTGCGGCAAGCTGTATCGGGAAGCAGATCACCAAGGCGACCAAGCGACCAAGGCCGAAAATGGGCGGCACAAGATTGTGCATGACGTATGCATTAAGTGTTACAGCCAGTGTTTCGATAGCACCTGTGTCTTTGACAAGGCTGTCAATTTCAAAACCCGTCTGCTTTAACATTTCGGCGATACCAAAGCGGGTGAAGCGGAAAAAATCATACGGCTCCTCATGTTCCTGCCATACAAAAGGAAGAGAAATAACCAGCTCGCCTCCCGGTTTGATAACACGGTGCATTTCAGCCAGCAAACCGCGTGGATCAGGCACATGCTCCAGCACTTGGGTGCTGATCACACCCTCGAAGCTGCCATCCGGAAAAGGCAATATCTGTCCATCGTAGTAGTAATCGGGAGCTTTCAGATTTGGATCTCGCCCACTGATCTCAATGTCGACACCAACATAAGAGCCAGTTGGAAAATACATTTCATAGGGCCGCAAGCCGCAACCGACATCTAGCCACTTGTCCGATTGAGAAAACACAATCGACTCAATGGCAGACTTTATCCAAGCACGGAGCTTGTGCTCGGATATCCAGACAGGATTGAATAAAATTCCTTCTTTAACGCACCTTGAATATTTGCGGGGCCGTTCCATTATTCAGTTTCGCATGAATACAAACCAACGATCATAGTCTGCGCAAATAAAACGATATGTCATCCAGAGGATAAAGATGACTTAAGTAATGCTCATAGCGGCCGGGCCACTTGTTGGCAAAGCTCGATACCAATTTTCTAAGCCAACGATTTCTCAAGCTCTCATTAAAAATAACTTTTTCAACCTTGAACCTTGCTAATGAATAAGTATAGCGGCAACAAATTGGATTAGACGGGTCGAAGTAAGCGAATGAATCGACAGTAAAAAAATGCTTGTGCGTTGGATCTATGCAGGCCCAGATGGATCTGAAGTAGGGAACGATCACCTTCACGAGGCCACCGTGTTTACAAATGCGATGAACCTCCTCGATCACGCGAATCACATCATCTAAATGTTCAAGGGTATTGTCGAGATAGATTTCATCGAATGATGCATCTTCCAGCGGATAAGGAAAGACGTTCAAGTCATGAATGACATCGGCCGCCGTGCGGCTGTTGAAGTCAATACCAATTGCACCTTTGCGCTTTTTGTTACCGCACCCAAGGTCTAGTGCTTTTAGTGGCGGGTTCATTTACTGCTTCCTTGATTTGCATGCATAGTCAACAACCGTTTCAATGTTCGAACTGGCTTCTTCTCGATTCTGGAGTACTGGTCACAGAATACCTTTCTCGCATCCTGAACCTTCTGGCTCCCCCACCACTCGCTAATATTATCCCAGTGCAATGCAATAAGTTCTGCTGCTTGCTCTGGCGTATCAGCAAGAATATTGGCCTTTCTAAGCAACTCATAATAAGGCTTGGCATCAGGCAAAAGATGATCCAACCCGCCATGCCAGAAACACACCGTAGGGATGTTCAGGGCAAGAGTCTCCAATATGCCCGTCGAATCATAAGAATGGACAACCAAGCGACTTCGTGCAATCAATCCTTTGATGTTGATGGAACCAGTCTCAATTTTCGTATGCGGGCTAAAGTCCTTCCAGCGCTGTTCATCAGACCATCGGTGCTTCCCGCATGCGGAATGGAGACGCACCGTCAATTTTTGCTGAATCGGTACAGGCAGTGCAGCAAAAAAACGAAACTGCTCTTGTTGGTAAATGCCGAATTTAAAATAACTGTCTTCTGGATCAAGTCGAAATGATGAATGAAGCTCAATCAACAGCAGCCCCCCCTCTGTATCCAAACGTATAGTCGTACGCCCCGCCAATGTAAACACAAAGCCCGGTACGTTATTTGGGTTGCCGTCCGCCCAACCCCACGTAATAAATTTGTCGACAGCCGTACGTTCCGGGCAGTGCTGATTACCATGCTGCACATGCGTGCCGTAGTTATTGCCGTGTTGCCCTGCAAAATAAGGCACGCCTTGCTCAACCACGGCACCAGCCCAAGCCTTAAATATTTCATCCGTATCAAAGCCATTCGATGTAAAAATGAACCTTGGGTTGCTGGGCCATGGCAACGATTCTACCTGATGGACTAGTTGGCTGTAGCCTTCCAAATAACAGCTTGGGATTATTGCAGGCAATTGGTAACGAACAAACTGCTCAAACCCTGTATAGTTTTCTGCATCAATCCTGAAGCTCTGGCGCATCTCCATATCAGGCGCTACTGCCTTTAATTTTGGACTTCGCCACAATTGTGGACACTGCCAAAGGCTTAGCTGTAACTTGATTTCTTCCTTTAGCGGCAAATAACTGCTGATAATGAAAGCGTCATGCACTCTACTTAACTTATGTAACATTTTACTGACCACATCCAAAGTGAAACGCATGACACATGCTTCTCGCACAAAGGAGTTTTTTTTCATGACGAAACCAGATACGCCACTAATGCATTCAGCCTCGACTTCTGCCCCTACACTACCCCAATAGCTTAATATTTTAGAATAAAGGACATGATTCCATACATCGTCATTACAGGCCCAGATAAAAGTCATTGAATCGGTCGTGGCAAGACTATAGCCCGCAGACTCAAAAATAGTGGTGCCGGACACCTCATGTTCTTTCAGAGCCTGCTCCAGCGTAAAATACCTGTTGAAAATAACGGCCACATATCGTTGAAGCCAATGGCCAAGTACTATTTGCCAGTAACGCATACTGTGTTGGGTCGCGTGGAACGTATTGAGTGCTTCTACCAACTCTGTCAGCAGTTGACTCGACAGGGTCTGTACATAAGTAATATCGCGCTCGACCTGGCCGGTTTTCAAGCCATAAGGTTCAGCCACTACAGCATCCATGCCCTCCCAGATTTGCTTGCGATCATATAGTCGGCACCACTCACCGAGGAACAATAAGGGCCGATCAAATTTCCAAGATCGCTCATCGGATGTTGTAACAAGGAAGCGTTTATTAGGCATGTGCTGAATCAGTTTTAGTTATCTTCCTGAACGCAATGGAAGCATCTTTTCAGAACCATTTTCACCAGAAGAAGATAATTTGATTACCACTGTTTTGCGCAATGATTTTCCTTCGTATTCTATATTCTGCTGCCTGTTTCCACCGAGGCTCCAGCGCGCATGTTCAAGCAACAGCTTTATTGTTTTCAGGGGCGAATTCGATACGCGCGTTGCCACAATTATTGCCAGCAGCGGATAAAAGATTTTTTGGGTAAGTGAATTGAATAATAGAGGTGCGAACATTAATCCCGTGTGAATATTGAAATAGCCAAATTTGCTGATGTTTTTCATGCCACCACCCAATGCAGCGGCCTTTATTTTTTTGTCTTTACGATTCAGCAAAACGTTCAAACGTTTTTTTATAACCCTGCCAACCCTGACACCCAATAGGCCGATGTAATAGCCAAGAATCTGATGTAACGCTAATTTGCATTTCGAGCTGGCTTGATTAAAGTAGTGGTGCGCATCGAGATGGGACAAGATAATGGGGCGCCACATCAATACTTTTAAAAGTGGCAATCCCGTTGCATTTACAAAATGATCTTCCTTGTATGCGTCAATATCACTGACTTGAATTAAATATTTTTCTTCTTCATCGATACCGGCTCCGATCAGGCCCTGCTGGCGAATATGTTCATACAAGGGTGTGCCGGGAAGCGCTTGAGCATAATTAATACTGATCAGGCCGCTAGCGGCCCGATCCCGCCACCATTTAATTGAAGAAGAAATTTCTTTCAAAAATTCGATGGTCTCAGCAACCGTTTCATCATTTTCGCCCGGCATGCCGAGTACCAATTGAATGACGGTACCCAGCCCCAGTTCGCCTGTCCATTTTATCGCGTTAACACTTTTTTCACGCGTTAAGTTCTTTTCCATGACACTTAGCATCTTGGGGCTGCCCGATTCAACTCCAAAGATAACCATATAGCAGCCGTTATCCCTCCAATGCTGCAATGATTCCTTGCTTACTGTGCTCGTACGTACGCCGCTGACTGACCACACTATGCCCAGCTTCCCTAGTTCGTTTGCAATCTCCCGAGCTATCTCGCGATCAGACCCAAAGTTTTCGTCGGCAATCATAAGAACACCAACGTTGTAGTGCTGAATAAGGTGGCGAACATGTGCTATAGCCTGTTCTACTGGCCGAGCACGGTATCCTTTTTCCCATCGGTGACAAAATGTGCAGCGCGCGACACAGCCTTTGGAAAAGGCCACCGTGGCCATTCTTTTACTGGGCTCGATGTGCCCTTCATAGCCGTATACCAATTCATCAATCTTGTCAGAAATAAAGTAGGGTAGCGAACCGTCTTCTTCCAGAATGCTGTAATCCGGCCACTCGATATTTTCTGCGGGAATCCTCTCCCCGTATCCGGTAAAGCAAAATTCGTTATTTTCATCGAGAAAACAAAGACCTTTGGTTGCTTTGAGGGCATCGTAATTCAACGATTTGCCATTCAAAATCCGAATTAGATTCTGAATAATTAACTCGCCATCACCCACCACACAAATATCCACTTTGCTTTTACGCAGCAGAATCTCGGCTGATGCAGCCAAATTTCCGCCAACGATGATCACGGTATGCGGAGATACGTTATGAATTAAATTTGAGAGATATTTTGTATATGCATAAGCGGTCGAAACCACTGAGCTGATGCCAATCACATCAAATTGATGCTCTTTAAAATAGGCCTCAACTTCCTCGTTGCTATATCGAAAATAATCAATATTAAAAAAGCTCGCACTCTCCCCAACTTTCCTTAGCGCTTGGATAATTGCCATACTTCCAAACGGTGGATAGTTGGTCGGAATGAAACCTATCGGTGTAGTGCAAATACAAATTTCCATAATTTTTTTAGGCAATCATTGTCAAGATAAGGCTGCACTGCAAATGTCTACGCTATGCCAGAGCGGGTTGGGCAGAATCCAAATCCCGCAGTAAACCACACTCATCTAGGCGGTTAAAAATCGGCAGCAGCTCCCATACAGGCGCTTTAATAATCTCGGCAATATCCAGTAAAGTTCGTGTGCCGTCGCAATATGCGAGCAAGTCCATCATTAGCTGCACTTCTTCACTGGTAGATTTTGTGCCTAGTGTGGGATAAAGGCCGCGTTTGCCAAGTTGCGGTTCACCAAGCACAGTTGCAATAGGCCTGCAATTATTCTCGATCACTTCAATCGCCATGCGCAGGACTGTAAATCCCCCTTCCAAGCCTTGGGGTGAGATCAGTGAAAGATCGTCGAGCGAAGTATGGTACTCGGGGTATTCACAATAT
>CAIZNF010000627.1 GCA_903934275.1 uncultured Nitrosomonadales bacterium | reverse complement strand
GATTCCTTGCGTTAGTAGAGGCACATCCGGTCAGCGCAATGGCGACGAGTGCTAAAAAGATACGGATGACATTCATGTTATTTGGTTTCGCTATTGGGTCTGGCAATTATATGCGGTTTGGCTAATTCCGGCAAAGGCATCGAATAAACTCTCATTTAGCTCAATTTAAACCGTAGATTCGTTTTCGGCCTGATTACCGTTCGTATTGCTCGGCCTAATAGTTGCGAAACTCATCAACCGCCACCAGCGCAGTTATCGGAAAATAATGGGGAAACTTTAGATGCGGGCGCAACTTGTTGCTGCCTTTTTAAACTGGTTGCAGAATGCGCGGGCTGCAAACCAATATACAAAAAATTGGGAGACATGAGCCTCTTGCAAAATTATTCTTGAAACGGGGTGCAATGACTGATAGCTGAGGATGCATTCAAAAAGGGTGGGAGGGTAGCGTGATAAATTTCCCAGCAGCCCATTGTTCTTGTGTGAGAGGTCTCTTGGCCGCGATGCGTGCTGAGATGCGCTCACCAAATCGCGACCTGGAGGTCGCTCCTACACGGGTTTTGCGTACGTCGATGAGCATCGTTGCAGCACATGCCGCTTGCGGCTTCACATCAGTTTGAATCGCACCCAATAAAATCAGCAAGCTTCCCTAAGTTTGCGCACTGCAATATAATCCGCATACAAAATTTTGTTGAACGCTTCATGCATCGTGTTGTCTTATCCCAAGCGGGATCAGCGTAGCGCACAAATTCAATTGCGGTCGGTTTCGTGCGGTGCAGGGATACTCGCCCATCGCCTTGTGGTATCCGCCCATGTATTTGATACGAGCTGTTGAACATTACTATTTTTTGTTGTTGGCATCGCTTTTTATACGATAGTTAACCTGCCCCAAATAAGTTGGGGGATTACTTAATTGAGGTCGTACTTATGTCTACCGTCATATCACGCCGCCGTTTTATCACTTTCGTGGCCGCTGCCGCCGGCCTGCCGCTGTTGCTGAAGGCGGGTAGTTCCCAAGCCAAACCGGTGCGCTGGGACGGCACCGCGCTGGGTGCGCCCGCCTCCATTCAGCTTTTTCATACCGATGAAGCACAGGCGCATGCCGCCATCGCTGCCGGGTTGAACGAACTGAAGCGCCTAGAAACGATTTTCAGCGTTTACCGTGCGGACAGCTCCATCTCAAAGCTCAACCGCGAGGGCGTGCTCGAAAACGCGCCGGACGATTTCATCGCCATGCTCACCCGTGCCCTGTCGCTGGCCAAGATCAGCGACGGCATCTATGACCCCACCGTGCAGTCGGTGTGGCAGCTTTATTTCCGCCACTTCACTTCAAGCAATCCCGACCCTACTGGCCCAACGCCGCGTGATCTCGCCGCCGCACTTGCGCTGGTGGACTGGCGCGCGGTCGAGGTGGATGCCGGGAGCAAACGGATATCCTTCGCCCGCCCCGGCATGGGGCTGACGCTGAACAGCGGTGCGCAGGGCTATATCACCGACCGTGTCGCCGATGTGCTGCGCGCCCACGGCTTCGACCGCATGCTGGTCGACATGGGCGAACCGCGCGCGCTGTCGACTAAACCGGACGGCTCCGCCTGGCGCATCGGCATTGCCGATCCATCCAATCCAGACCGCACCATCGTCACGCTGGACGTGGTCGACAAATGTGTTTCCACCTCGGGCGGTTACGGCACCCTGTTCGATTCTGCGGGCAGCTTCACCCATCTGATCGACACGCGCACCGGACGCACTGCGCCCGCGCTGTTGGGCGTTTCGGTAATAGCGGACACCGGCATTGCCGCCGACGGTCTTTCCACCGCGATGCTGATGGCGCCGGTCGAGCGCCGCCAACATATTCTCCGCTCTGCCGGTGGGCAGAAAGCGATCTACGTTACACCTGAGGGCGTGATCTCCACCGTAGAGGCATGATCTTGAGCGAAACCATGGACAGCACGACGGACTTCAGCGCTCCCTCGATGGTCGAGGGCATTGCGCATGTCGTGAAGATCGACGGCAATACAGTCTGGCTGGAGCCCGAGCAGGGTTCCAGTTGCGGCAGTTGCGCATCGTCATCCGCCTGCGGTTCCAAGGGTATCGGCACCACGGCCAGCAGACTTGAAGGCCGCCGTTTCCGGATAACCAACGATGCCCGATTTGCCATCGGCGAACGCGTTGTGTTCGGTATCCGCGAAAATGTGTTGCTGAAGGCATCGATCACCGGCTACGCGATCCCGCTCGCCACCCTGCTGCTGGCCGCGTCGCTGGCGCAATGGCAGTTCGGCAGCGACCTCATCACCATGGCCGCAACGGTTGTTGGCCTGGTGATCGGGCTGGGGATTTCGCGAGTGATGGCAGAACATTTACACACCCGGGGCGATCTCGCCCCGCTGTTTCTGCGCCGCGCCAGACCGGGCGAAACGTGCGGTTCTTGAATAGGCAAGGGATAGCAAGATGAAAGAATATATTCTGTTAATGTTCACTGCGGCGCTGGTCAACAACGTCATATTGGGGCGCTTCCTCGGCCTGTGCCCGACGATGGGCGTGACCACGCGCCTGGATGCCGCCGTGGGCATGGGCATGGCGACCACCTTCGTGATGACGGTTGCGGCCATAGCGGGCTGGACGGTCAACACGCTTTTACTGGCCCCCTTCGAGCTGGGCTATCTGCGCACGATTACCTTCATCCTGATCATCGCCTCGACCGTTCAGTTCACCGAAATGGTGGTCAAAAAAGTATCGCCGGAGCTGTTCAAGCTGCTGGGTATTTACCTGCCGCTGATCACCACCAACTGCGCCGTCCTCGGCATCGCGCTGTTGCTGGTCGCCGACAAGATGAGCTTCATCGCCAGCGTCCTGTTCGCCCTCGGCTCCGCCCTCGGCTTCAGCCTGGTGCTGGTCATTTTTGCCGGACTGCGCGAACGGCTGGTGCTGGCCGATGTCCCGCGCTTGTTCGCCGGTCCGCCGATCGCCTTTATCGTGGTCAGCCTGCTGGCGCTGGCATTCATGGGTTTTTCCGGCATGGGGGCGAGCTGAGTTATGTCCGGCATGTTGATCGCTATCGGCAGTCTCACCTTTTTAGGCCTCGCGCTGGGCACGATACTCGGTGCGGCTGCGCGCCAATTCGCGGTGCAGGAAAACCCGCTGGAAGAAGAACTGAAAGCCATGCTGCCCGGCTCGCAGTGCGGCCAGTGCGGCTATGTCGGTTGCGCCCAGTATGCGGTGGCGCTGGCAAAAGGCGAGGCTTCCGTGACCCTGTGCGCTCCCGGCGGCAAAGCGGTGATCGAGGCGCTGGCCAACAAGCTGGGTGTAACCGCCGATCTTTCCGGGCATGAGGAAAAGGGGCCGGAACACGCCTTCATCGTCGAGGATCTTTGCATCGGCTGCACGCGTTGCATCAGGGAATGCTCGACGGACGCCATCATGGGCGCGAACAAGCTGATGCATACGATCATCGTCGATGCCTGCCACGGCTGCAGCAAGTGCGTCAAGGTCTGCCCCACCGACGCCATCGTGATGGTCCAGTATCCGGTGACGCTGCGCAACTGGCATTGGTCGAAGCCGGTAATTGAGGAAACGCACACCAAATCGGAGGTTGCGCATGAACATTAATGTAGGTGCGGATTTATCCGCACAAAACGGGCGAATGAATTCGCCCCTACATCACGCGAATTTAACGTGATCGGCTTAAGGGATACGAAACAATGAAACTCTTCCCCATCCGCGGCGGCATACACCCCGACTATCGCAAGGAACTGGCCAGCGAGAAGGCCATCGTTGCCATGCCGATGCCGGCTGCGCTGTACATTCCGCTGCAACAGCATATTGGCGCACCGGCCGAGGTCCTGGTAAAAGAAGGCGACCTGGTCAAGAAAGGCCAGATGATCGCGCGCAGCGGCGGCGCGGTGTCCGCTCCCCAGCATGCCGCCACATCGGGCCGCATCAAATCGGTGACCAATATTCCCGCGCCCCACCCTTCCGGGCTGGCGCAGACCACCATCATCCTCGAACCCGATGGCAAGGACGAATGGACTGCCCTGCCCGAACCCATCGCCGATCCTTTCGCTGTCGACCCGCACACGATCAATGATCGCGTCGCGCATTCGGGCATCGTCGGCATGGGCGGAGCTGCATTCCCTTCGGCGATCAAACTGAACCTCGGCGAACAGAAAAAACTCGAAATCCTGTTGCTCAACGGTGCTGAATGCGAGCCTTACCTGACCTGCGACGACCGGGTAATGCGCGAATTCCCTGATGAAATCATCGACGGCGCACGCATCATGGCGCATGCGCTGGGCACGCCAAGAGTGGTCATCGGCATCGAACAGAACAAGCCACAGGCAATCGAAATTATGACCAAGGCGGCTTCCGCTTTCCCCAACGTCGAAGTGATCGGCGTACCGGTGCAATATCCGATGGGCTCCGAGCGCCATCTGGTGCAGGCGATCACCGGCTTGGAAACCCCGGCGCGCAAGCTCACCGCCGATCTCGGCGTGGTGGTACACAATGTCTCCACCGCCCGAGCCGTGCATCATGCCGTGCGCTTCGGTCGCCCGCTGGTTGCACGGGTGGTGACGGTGAGCGGCGGCGCGATACGCGAACCCAAGAATGTCCTGACGCCGATCGGCGCGCGCATCGCCGATCTGGTCGAATTTTGCGGCGGCTTCTCCGCACGTCCCGAGAGCGTGGTCAACGGCGGGCCGATGATGGGTCAGCCGCTCGCCACACTGGAGGCGCCGGTGGTCAAAGGCACTTCCGGCATCCTAGCGCTCACCGCCGAGGAGATCAACGACCGCCCGACCAGCGCCTGCATCCGCTGCGGCAGTTGTATCACCGCCTGCCCGTGCGGCTTGTCGCCGGTGGATATGGCCGCTTTCATCCGCAAAGACAATCTGGAGGTCGCCGCCAAGCTGGGTGTGATGGATTGCTTTTCGTGCGGCAGTTGCTCCTGGGTATGCCCGTCGCACATCCCGCTGGTGCATTATTTCAACTACGCCAAGGGAGCGTTGAACGATCTGGAACGCGAAGGCCGCAAGAACGAACGCGTCAAGACGCTGGTTGAAGCTCGCACCATCCGCATCGAAAAAGCCGCAGAAGCCAAACGCGCCGCCTTGGCAGCGCGTAGCAAACCGGCTTCGGAAGCTGCTCCGCCCGGCGCTGGCACAGAGGCAAAAGCCGCAACTGAAGAAAAGGTCAACGCATGAACCTAAATTCCCCAGCTGATGCGCTCGTAGGTGCGAATTTATTCGCACACTCAACAAGTTATGTGCGAATGAATTCGCACCTACAGAAGCGGCGCAGCCAATTGAAATACCAGATTGTTCTTCACCAACAGAGGAATACAGGATGAGCGTCGCAAGCATAAAAAAGAGCGGGCCGTTCGCCCACGGATACAGCACCGTCCAGAAGACTATGTTCCTGGTGCTGCTGGCGCTGGCGCCGTCCACTCTCTTCAACCTCTACCTGTTCGGCTGGCCTGCGATCCTGCTGTTCGTCGCCACTGTCGGTGCCTGCGTGGCAATCGAAGCGGGCTGCTTGGCGTTGGCCGGAAAACCGGTGAAGGCGACCCTGGCCGACTGCTCGGCGATACTCACCGGCTGGCTGCTGGCGATGAGCCTGCCGCCCTGGGCGCCCTGGTGGATCGGCGTGCTGGCGGCGCTTTTCGCCATCGCGCTGGCCAAGCACGCGTTCGGCGGCCTCGGCCAGAACGTGTTCAATCCGGCCATGGTCGGGCGTACCGTCATGTTGATCTCTTTCCCCGTTTCGATGACCATCTGGGTCGCGCCGCATCCGCTGTTTTCGGCGGGCGCACCAGGCCTCTTCGAGGCTTTCGCCATCACGTTCGGCGGCAAGGTGCCCGATACGATGAGCGCGGCCTCGGCGCTGGGCTATATCAAGACCGAGCTGTCGCGCGGCATTCCGGTGACGCAATCGATGGCGCAGATGCCCGACTTGATGGACATGGCGCTGGGCTTCCGCGCCGGTAGCCTCGGCGAAACCTCGGCGCTACTGATCCTCGCGGGCGGCCTGTTCCTGATGGCGAAGCGCATCATCTCCTGGCACATCCCGGTCAGCATGATGGGCTCGCTGTTTATAATTGCGGCGCTGTTCCATGCCATCGACCCCGCCCGCTTCACCTCCGGCACCTTCCATCTGCTGTCCGGTGCCACCTTCCTCGGCGCATTTTTCATCGCCACCGATTATGTGACCTCGCCGGTATCCAAGTCGGGGCAGATCATCTTCGGCATCGGTGTCGGCCTGCTCACCTGGAGCATCCGTAACTTCGCCGGTTACCCGGAAGGCGTGGCCTTCGCGGTGCTGCTGATGAATTCGCTGACCCCGATCATCGACCAATACACCCGCCCGCGCGCCTTCGGGCGCAGCCGCAAAGGCGAGCCGCTGCCGCTGGAGAAAAAACCATGAGCTCGCAGCGCACACTGGTACACGGGTTGATCCTCGGGGCCTTCTGCCTGGGCTTCGGCATGTTGCTCGTCTTGACCAACAGCTTCACCGTGGACGAAATCGCGTTACGCGCCATCGAAGACCGGCAGAATTCGCTCGCGCAGGTGATCCCGGACAGCCTCCACGACAACAACCTCGCCACCGATACCCTCATCTTGAAAAGCGATCAGGGCAACGAAGTCGTCGCCTATCTCTCCACCAAGGAAGGCAAGGTGACAGGCGTGGCTTTCGAGACATCCAGCTCGGGCTATTCCGGCGCAATCAAGGTCATGCTGGGTGTGGATCTGGAGGGCAAGATACTCGGCGCGCGCGTTTTGTCCCACAAGGAAACCCCCGGCCTGGGCGACAAGATCGAAGTGAAGAAAGGCGACTGGATATTACGTTTCACCGGCTTAAGCATCGGCAACCCGCCGCTCGACAAATGGAAAGTAAAAAAAGACGGCGGCCAGTTCGACCAGTTTGCCGGTGCCACGATCACGCCGCGCGCCGTAGTAAAAGCGATCCGCGAAGGGCTGCAATTTTTCGATGCCAACAAAGCGAAAATAATGGAATTCAAAGCCGGCAAGACGCAAACGAAAGACACTGAAGCCGCCAAGGCTCCAAAGTAAGGAGGCAAAATGACGACCGATTACCGCACCCTCGCCCGCGAGGGAATATGGACGAACAACGGCGTGCTCAGCATGATGCTGGGCCTGTGCCCGACCATGGCCATGACCAACAGCGCCACCAATGGCCTCGGCATGGGGCTGGCGACTGCGGCGGTGATGACCGCCTCCACCCTGCTGGTGTCCATCTTCCGCAACCATTTCTCCCAGGAAGTGCGCATCCCCGTCTTCGTGCTGATCATCGCGACCACAGTGACGATAGTCGATATGTGCATGAATGCGTGGATGCACGAGCTGTACAAGGTGCTGGGCCTGTTCATTCCGCTGATCGTCGTCAATTGCCTGCCGTTTGCCCGCTTCGAAATGTTCTCCGCGAAAAATTCTCCCTTGCCGTCGATGGCGGACGGATTTTTCATGGGCGTCGGCTTCACCCTCGCGCTCACCGTCATCGGCGCGGTGCGCGAAATCAGCGGCTCCGGCACCCTGTTCTCCGACGCGTCGCTGCTGCTCGGCCCCGCGTTCAAGTTCCTGGAAATGCGCGTGCTGCCTCCCGATACCGGCATCTTGATGATGATCCTGCCGCCCGGCGCATTCCTGGTCACCGGCCTGCTGCTGGTGGTCAAACGCATGATCGACGAGCGCTCCAGCAAAGCCGCTCCTGCCACTGTAGCCCACAGCGCTGCGTAAGGAACGAGCATGAAAATCGGAATCGCCTACGCATTACCGCAACGCCAAGCCTGGTTCGATGTCGAGCTGCCCGATGGTGCCACTATTCAGGATGCCATCAATCGCTCGGGCATCCTCAAACAATTTCCCGAAATCGACCTTGAAAAAAACAAGGTCGGCGTATTCGGCAAAGTCGGCAAGCTGGATGCCGCGCTCAACGACGGCGACCGCGTCGAAATCTACCGCCCCATCACCTGCGACCCGAAGACCGTGCCGCGCAAGGCCAAGGGCGGGGATGCCGCAGAGGCGTAAGCGGAACAATCAAAAAGAACTGAGCTGCTGGCCACCAGTCATAGGTGTCACGCCCTACGCTAATCCATTTATCTCCCCCAGCATCTGCCACCCGTGAAGTGGCGATTACGCCCCTTTGCTGTCAATCAGCCTGGGTGTTCGAGATGACCGGTTTTCGGCCTTAGCTGACTTCAACAACGAGCGCCGAAATGTCCGCTAAGCATAGCTAAGACGACCCTCAGCTCGAGTCCAGAGCGACGAGCCAATCCGGTACACATAACGGCACCATTTACATTTGGTGCCATTATCCCAGATTGTCCATTAGAAATAATCATCCCTCATTCATGCCCGAACCGATGCAGTCCCGGATCGATTGCGGCTTGAGCCCAAAGCCCTTCAAACCATTGCCGTCGCCGGCGAGTCACAGCCAATCGCAATACATTTTTATCGGCATTTGAATCCCAGAACGCACCCACGGCAAACACCTTGTGATGCAGTGTCGCCAGCGTGTGATGGATGTCGGATTTCATCACCGCCTGACGAAACAAACTCATCAGGTTATAGGCCAGCATCGCCATACCCAGCGCGGCCTCGGTCGCCCAGAACTGCGCCATATTGAAACTGTCCAGACCGAAGTCTGCTTTGAGTTCCTTGATGCGGTTCTCGCAGTCGGCGCGCCCCCGGTATAGCCGCCATATTTGTAGTGCCGGCAACTCCAGCGAAGTGACCATCGCCCCGTAACGCCAACCCTGTATCTCCGGATCATCCGCAAACAAACGTAAGGTCTTGCCCGGTGCTTGTGCGCGCACTTTGATGCTCTGGCGCACCACGACGATCCGTCGCGCCTGCGCCCATCCCTGCGCCTGATAGCTGATCTCGCCAATCTCCAATCCCGGTTCGATTATCCAGAATTTGCACTGGCTTACCATGGCCTGCTGTAGCGGCTGCGTCAGCCGCGCGCTGATGATGTAAGCAATGCTTTTGCCGTGCAGGAACTTCATGACGGCATCATCGAAGAAGCCGCTGTCCGCACGCAGCAACCCAACCGTTTTATTGCCCAGATGGCGCAGTGTGGATTCGAGAAATTCCAGGATGTTGTTGGAGCTGCTGGTATTGCCGGGACGCAGCCAGAAGTTCGCCACCATGCGTGATTCTGCGATGAAGGCCAACAAGGGGTGATGCGAGTTGCGCCCCGGCTTGCTGGGGTTGTAGCCCTTGGTAGCACCCTGCTGCTGTCCGCAGCGGGTGATGACGGTGGAGTCCACATCCAGGGTAAGCCGGTCTATGCTCAGGCGATCGAAGAACCAGCGATAGATTTGCTCTTGCACCTGTTCGTTCCGGGCCATGTCGAAGCGGTTGAAGAATCGTATGATAGCCTTGTGTCCCGCCACTTTCGTCCATCCAAATAACCGGGTGAGTGTCACATCCAAGCGGGTGATTTCAGCATGGGCAAATCGGTTTGCGCCACACCAGATGCCGACTAGAAATTGCTCGATGATCTGCACGGGCTCGTAGCCCCGGTTGGAGCCCGGCTGGGGTAAATCCCACCGTTTGGCTGCATCAGAAAAATGGATGCTTTGAAGCAT
>CAIZNF010000626.1 GCA_903934275.1 uncultured Nitrosomonadales bacterium | reverse complement strand
TGGCTTGAAAATTCCCATCTTCCCCGGTGCTATCGGTGTACTTGTAATGCAGGAAGAAAAATTCGTAATCATTCCAAGACATCCTGATGATCGCCACCAATCCTGCTGTTTCAGCAAGATTCCTTATTCAGCATCGCCTTCAGCCTTGCCAGCTTATCCATACCCTCACCTTTGCTGATAGTAGGCGCGGCTTCTTTGTGCCCGCCCGCGTAAATCAACTCGCTTTCCGGCATTTCTTCCAGAAAGCGGCTCGGTTCGCGGGCCAGCCATTCTTTGCCACGCTTACGGCGGTTGCAGTAGCTGATTTGCAGGCTGCGTTCGGCACGCGTGATGCCTACGTACATCAGGCGGCGCTCTTCCTCGATTTGTTTTTCGTCGCTGTCGCGAAACGGCAGGATTTCTTCCTCCGCACCGACGATGAACACATGCGGGAACTCCAATCCCTTGGCGGCGTGCAGCGTGGACAGCGAAACGGCATCCGCCTCCCTGTCTTTGCCTTCCAGCATGTTGATCAGCGCGATGGTTTGCACCATTGCGATCAGCGATTTCTCGTCGGCTTCGGCCTTGCGTTTGAGCCACGCGATAAATGCTTGCACGTTGTCCCATTTGTCTTGCGCCTGACGCGGTTCGTGCGAATCGTATAGCCATGCCTCGTAGTTGATGGCGCGCAGCAATTCGTCGAGCAATTCTCCGCAGAGATCTTTGTCGGCACGTTCCTGAATGCGGTTGATGAATTTGCAGAAAGTCACCAGGTCTTCATGCTGGCGCGGTGGTAATTGCTGCTCCATCTCTATTTCAAAGGCCGCCTCGAACAGGCTGATGTGGCGCGTTCCGGCGTGGCTACCGAGCTTTTCCAAGGTGGTATTGCCGATACCGCGCTTCGGCGTGGTGATGGCGCGGATGAAGGCCGGATCGTCGTCCGGATTGGCGATCAGGCGCAGATATGAAGTGATGTCCTTGATCTCGGCACGCTCGAAAAAAGATGTGCCGCCACTGACTGTATAAGGTACACGCTGGGTGCGCAGTTGCTCTTCAAACGCGCGCGACAAGTGGTTGCTGCGATATAGGATGGCGTAATCAGCATATTTGGTGCGATGTTCGAATTTGTGTGCCATCAGTTTCATCACCACGCTCTCGGCCTCGTGCTCGTCATCCCGCGCGGCGTAGATGCGCACCGGATCGCCGATGCCGTGGTCGCTCCACAGGTGTTTCTCGAACACCTTGGTGTTGTGGTTGATCAGGTGATTTGCCACCTTGAGAATACGCTGCGAGGAGCGGTAGTTCTGCTCCAGCTTGATGACGCGCAGGTTGGCGTAATCGTTGCGCAGGTTGTGCAGATTTTCGATGCTCGCGCCGCGCCACGCGTAGATCGCCTGATCGTCGTCGCCCACTGCGGTGAATGCGGCGCGGCTGCCCGCCAACAGCTTGGTCAGCTGGTACTGACAATCGTTGGTGTCCTGGTATTCGTCGATCAGCAGATAATGCAACTTATTTTGCCAGCGAAATAAGGCTTCAGGATGTTCCTTGAACAGCACCACCGGCAGATGGATCAGATCGTCGAAATCCACTGCCTGATAGGCGCGCAATGTTTCCTGATAGCGCGAATAAATTCGTGCATGGACTTTTGCCTCGTCGTTCTCGGCAACTTGCATCGCCTGTTCCGGCGCAATGAAAGCCGATTTCCAACTGGAAATCTGCGTCTGAATATCGCGAATTTCCTGCTTGTCGCCAGAGTTGGTCAGTTCGCTGAGTATCTTCCAGCTATCACCGCTATCGAAAATAGAGAACTGCGGCTTGTAGCCCAGCAGTTTTGCTTCGATGCGCAAGATGTTCATGCCCAGCGAATGAAAAGTGCTCACCATCAGGCCCTTGGTATTTTTGCCCTGCAACAGCGTACCGACGCGTTCGCGCATCTCGTTGGCCGCCTTGTTGGTAAAGGTGATCGCGGCAATGTTGCGCGGCGCATAGCCGCACTGTTCCACCAGATAGGCAATCTTTTGGGTAATCACACGCGTCTTGCCGCTGCCCGCCCCGGCCAGCACCAGCAAAGGGCCATCGAGGCAGGTCACCGCTTCGCGCTGCGCCGCATTGAGCTTGTTCAACATTTACTTGTGCTCGGGGTTGCCTGATGAATAGGTATTTTTGGAGGGGGCGCATGATACCAAAGCATCGGCATCAAAGAGAACGTGTTATTCCATTTGTTTTTCAAAGGATAAAGATACCGAGAGATTTTGTTATCTGACAGCGCGTGATGGAAATATGTTGAGGCAGGCTCTCATTCCATTTCTATAGCCAACGGAGAGTAATTTCCGACGGCTACATCTGGCGGGTAGAACCCGCCCTACGTCAATGCTCTATTGATTGAAAAATGGAATCGGGGCGAGCTTCCGAACAGGCGAAAAAGATCTAACAGATGAATTCGATTGAACAACAGGGTTCATTAGAAAATCATGCCCGCCCCTTGTCTCCATTTTTACCGGTGCGCGTGTCAGGCCAGAGAGACATAAAAGATTTTACCGGCAAAACAGTGTTTGCGGGCGTATCCGCATTTGCTGATACAGCTATATTTTCCGATATTTCTGCGTTTGCCAATGATTGGGGCGAATTGAGTTTTGCAGCTGGCTCGTGCCACTTTACGCAATTGCCGCCACTTTTTACAGCCTCCCGAAAAGCATCATCGGCGCGGGCGAACAGCTCGGCTAACGTATCGTCCGAATTCGCCATGCTCACGCCTAAAGATACGCTGACAGGCGGTAACGCATCACCGCTGGGCAACATAATCATGGAACCGCTAACGGCTGCTTTCAGTCTTTCTGCGGCTATACAACCCTCGGCCAGAGAAGTGTTGGGCATGAAAACGGCGAATTGATCGCCGATGAATCGTCCCGCTTGGTCGTCCGGGCGCAAGCAGGACAGCATGGTACGCGCCGTATCGCGTAGTGCTTGTTCGCTGCCAAGCTGTCCGTACTTATCGCTAAATTCCTTGAATTGATCTATCTCCAGCAGCATGACGCAGCTTGGCTTGTTGTTTGAAGCGTCACGATTCAAATGGCGGCTAAATTTTTCTTCCACCCATTGGCGATTGTAAAGCCCTGTCAGCTCATCAATAACTGCCGCACCCGAAAACCCGTGGTGCTGCTCAAGGCTCTCCGTCATTAACCGATTGTCGGGGCGAATACGCGCGCTTAACACATTCAGCACATTGTGCGCAGCCTGATGCGAGATATCGATCAACTCCCATAAAGCATCGTGTTCAATGGCAAGCAGCTCGCAGTCTGTAGCGGCAACGATGTATGTCGAATCGTGGGCATCACCCAAAACAGACATTTCCCCGGTACACTCCCCTTTACCAAGCATTGCAAAAGGTTCAGCGTCCGAATCTGTCATCTGAATATTCAGCCGCCCGGAAAGAATGATGTAAATCGCGTGGTTAGCTTGACCAGGAGACAGCAGTATCTCGCCCGACTTCAAGGTACGCAAATTGGACTCGCCTATATTATGGGCAAACAATTTACTGGGGACACCATGAAACAATGTGGCTGTTTCCAATACTTCCAAAATTTCGGGGGAGTGATTCACGTCATTGCCTCCTTACAGTTAATTCAACTTGTGATGTGCGGCAAGTTTCCGGTACGCTGCGGGTGCGTGACAATTTATCAGGTGGTCATTATAACTTGAAGCTGCGGTATAGCAGAGGCAAGAGGCATCCAGATCAACGAATCAGTTACCCAATAGGCTCGAAATGCGTATATTCGCCACATCTAGACGTTTCAACAAAATGTACAGGAACGCATCGTCAAACTGAAAACGGCATTCCACCGATGCCTTGGCCAGCACGTCCAGATTAATCTCGATCAAGGTGGCATCGGTTTCCGCCCATACTGCAGTGGTGCGCAAAAAATCACTCTCAGGAAAACGCTTCATTTCACCAAAGCAGTCCCCTTCGCGCAGCCTGTCCAGCTCGCGCCCCTCTCTCGTTACCTTTAACCCACCATTGACCAGAATGAAAAATGTACGGCACTGGTCGTTTTCACGCAAAATACATTCGCCCCTGCACACCTCGCGCCAATCGCTGATGCGCAACACCTCCCACAGCTCGATATCCCCGATATTTTTAAAAAAATGCAGCGAACTCATGGTGTCAAATTTTTCCGTATCTGAGTTATTCGCCTGCACCTCCGCGTTGCTGTTGAAGAAATGCACCAAGGCATGTGTAAATTCTCCCCAGGTCTGGTAGCGATGCAGCAAATCCTTCTGCATCGCGCGCCGTACGATGATATCCAGCTCTTCCGGAATACCCGGACGAATGGTTCTGGGTACAGGTGGATCACTGTGCATAATCTGGTAAAGCAAGCTATAACTGTTGTCCGCATGAAACGGCATCCGTCCGGTCAGCAACACATACAACGTCACACCCAACGAATAAATATCTGTCTGGTGGTTCAATGGCTGATCCTGAATTTGCTCCGGTGACATATAAGCTGGCGAGCCGACACCTGCCACCTGGGTCATCTGCTGGGATACATGCGGGTTTTCAATCAATGCCGAGCCAAAATCTGCGATTTTAATGTCACCTTCGCTCTGCATCAGAATATTTGCCGGCTTTATATCGCGGTGTATCACTCCCTGCCGCTGCGCGTATTCCAGCGCATTTCCACATTTGTAAATAATTTCCGCAACCGTGCCGAACGGCAAAAGCTGGTCAATTTTGGTATATTTTTCGAGTGTCTCACCTTCGACGTATTCCATCACCATGTAGTTTAGTTCGCCATCCAGCACCGCATCGATTATTTTCACAATATGCGGATGCGACAATTTTCCCGCCAGTGATGCCTCGGTAAGCAACAGCTTGCGGTACGCATTGACATTAGCCGCATTGCGCATGGCAGTTGAATTAAATAACTTGAGAGCGACCTGTTGGTTGTTGAATTGATCCAGTGCCAGATACACCGTGCTGGTCGCGCCGCTACCCAGCTTTTTAACAATTTCATATTTACCGATGCGTTTCATGCATAAACCCTGAATTTAGAGCCCCATACAGTGTACGGAAGCAACCGTGTTTTAAGTCAAGCAATTTTAGAGTTCCATATCGCATTGTTTTTCGGCATCAAATTCATGATGGCCAACAACTTTCTCACGCAAGCAACGATAACGGCCTTGGGCGGTTTTCCGGTATTTTTCAGACTCTCGGCGAACACCTTGAACGTGTCGTTGCAACGTATCACGGAGACGTTCGCCATATATAAACCCGAATAGTTCATTAGGCCAATCAGCCCCTGATAGGGATCGAGAAAGGTTCTCGCCCTCCCCACCTTCCGAACCGTGCGTGCGGTTCTCCCGCACACGCCTCTCCAGATTGTGGTTTCCTCATCGAGATTGGCTCGCAAACAGGACAAGAGCAAACTTAACACTAAATCTGGCAAAACGAAACAGGCAAGGGGTGAAAACCGCTACCCGTCCACTACTTTCAAATGCCCCCCAATCAATTCGGTAGCTGTCATTCCGGTGAAATCTGAATTTTCATATACTCCCTGTTATCATGGCACCATGCTAAATATCCAGAATCTGACTTACCTCCAAGGCGGCATAGTGCTGTTCCAGCAAGCTAATCTACAGGCGTTTGCCAACCAGCGCATCGGCCTGGTGGGCAAGAACGGTTGCGGCAAAACGACACTGTTCCGCCTGATACGCGGCGAACTCAAACCCGACAGCGGTGAAGTTTCGCTGCAAAGCGGCAAGACCATCGCCTACGTCGAACAGGAAATCACCAACTCCGCGCAACCCGCGCTAGAGTTTGTGCTGGATGGCGATATCCGGCTGCGTGAACTGGAAAAAATATTGGCGCCCAAAAATAACGTCATCCAGCATGACACCGCGTGGTTCGAAGCCCAGCAGCACTTTGAGGCCATCGACGGTTACGGTGCCAAAGCGCGTGCCGCGCAGCTGCTGAATGGGCTGGGCTTCGCCACCGACACACTGGAACGCCCGGTACACAGCTTCTCCGGCGGCTGGCGCATGCGCCTGAACCTCGCCCGCGCGCTGATGCACCGCGCCGACCTGTTGCTGCTCGACGAACCCACCAATCACCTCGATCTCGAAGCGATTCTTTGGCTGGAACAATATCTGTCACGCTATCCCGGCAGCATCCTGCTGGTGTCGCATGACCGCGAGTTTCTTAACGCCACCGTCAACCGCATCGCCCATGTCCACGACCTCGTCATTGACAACTATGCGGGTGATTATGACGGTTTCGAGCACGCCCGCGCCGAAAAAATCGCACAACAAAATCAGGCGTTCCAAACGCAACAGGCAAAAATCGCGCATCTGGAAGATTTTGTGCGGCGTTTCCGCGCCAAAGCGACCAAGGCAAAACAGGCGCAAAGCCGCGTCAAAGCGTTGGAGCGCATTACGCGTATCGCCCCAGCACATGTCACCGACGGCCATTTCGAGCTGGAAATCGAAGCGCCGGAACGCAGCCCGGACCTGCTGCTGCGCGCAGAAAAAATGGGCTTCGCCTATGGCGACAAGAGGTTGTTCCAGAACGTCGATCTGATACTGCGCTCCGGCGCGCGCATCGCGTTGCTCGGGCCCAATGGCGCAGGAAAATCCACGCTGATCAAACTGCTGGTCGGCGAACTTGTGCCCACTTCTGGCAAACTGGACATCACCCCGGACATCCGCATCGGCTACTTTGCCCAGCACCAGCTGGAAAACCTCGACAGCGCAGCCACTCCGCTACAACACATGGAACGGCTGGCACCCAAGGAAACCGCGCTGACTCTACGTACTTTCCTTGGCCGCTTCGGCCTGGCAGGCAACGACGAAGACCGCCCGGTGGAAAGCTTTTCCGGCGGCGAAAAAAGCCGCCTCGCGCTCGCCCTGCTGGCCTGGCAAAAGCCGCATCTACTGCTGCTCGACGAGCCGACCAACCACCTCGACTTGGATATGCGCGATGCGCTCACCATTGCGCTGGAGGAATACACCGGCGCGGTGGTGCTAGTGTCCCACGACCGGAGTTTAATTCGCGCCGTGGCCGATGAATTGTGGCTAGTCGCAGACGGCGATGCTAAATTATTTGACGGTGATCTGGAAGATTACAAAGACTGGATCGAGACCCGCCGCCCGCGCGAAACAGTGCAAATCAAGCAGGAAAAACCACTTCAAAAAACTGCCCTCAAACCAAACAAAAAGGCGCTGCTGTCGAAGCGAACCAAACTCGAAACAGAGCTAGGCCGGGCGCAAACTGAACTAAGCGAAATCAATCGTCAGCTCGGCGATCCTGCCACCTATTCCGAATGCAGCAGCGACTTCATCGCCGACCTGAACGTCCGGCGCGAGCGCCTGGAAATCAAAGTCGCTGAACTGGAAGAAAACTGGCTGGAACTGGAGATGAGTTTAGAGGAGGCGGTGTAGTTCGTGCCGCAAAGCTCGTTGGTAACGACTACCTTGCTAGATCAACTCGACAAGCTTTTCACCAGCATCTATTTCACGAATGATGAACGGCAGCATGGGTTTAATCCAATGTAGCAAAGCTTGTTTGCCAACATTACCAACACGCACCCAAACAACGGGCGGGCCGTTTTTATTGATGCTTGTACGAATAACAAAATCTTCATCCTTGGTGATAATTGCAGCATTGTTCCGAATCGCATAGTTCCAAATCACCAAATCGCTTGCTTCACCCATACCAACGTCATAAACATGTTCAGCCTGATGTGCCACACTCGCGAGATAACGCGCCAATGCTGGAGGCAATTGCGCATCTATCAAAAATCGCATTTTCAGGCGGCTTGCAAAATGGGATGATCGGTTTGCTGTGCGGCATAGCTGAGCGCAGCGGAGATGTCGTCAACTTCAAGATAGGGGAAGTCCTGAAGAATTTCCTCTTTATTCATACCTGATGCCAGCATTTCCAGCACATCCTTCACGCGAACGCGGGTTGTGCGAATACATGGCCTGCCACCGCACTTATTCGAGTCAACGGTAATTCTGTAGATTTTGTTCATATCCACCCCTTCTTCTAAAATGCAATTTTAATGTATCTGGCAATTGTGATTCAAAAATAATCGAAGTATTTGAACAAGCGTAGCCTGGATGAAATAAAATGAAATCCAGAAAAATGGCTTCCAACATTCACACCAAAGCCATAAGCGACCTCTCTAGG
>CAIZNF010000625.1 GCA_903934275.1 uncultured Nitrosomonadales bacterium | reverse complement strand
CGTATGGTGCTCAATCTGTTTCGCACCGATACGTCAAAGCGAAAAGTTGGCATCCCAACCAAACGTATCCTCGCGGCATCTTCGGATTCATACCGTGAAGCATTGCTTGGTTTCGGGGAAATTTGATGCGATTGCCCTGACAAAACTATGAAAACGTGCGGATTTTTTGGTAGAATCTGCCGTTAACTGGACTCTTGCACCCAATGAACCAAACAACACGATGAATATGGTCAACCGCTTTTACCGTCATGCCGCTACATTTGTCGGCGCATTGCTGCTAACTGCCAGCTTTGCTGTTTATGCCGAGGATGTTCAGGATGCCAATAAGCTGTTTAAGCAGAAGCAGTATAGTCAAGCGTTGGACAAGGTTAATGGTGTTTTGACCGGCAAGCCGAAAGATGCGCAAGCGCGTTTTTTGAAGGGATTGATTCTCACAGAGCAGGGCAATGCTGCAGATGCAATCAAGATATTCTCGGCTTTGACCGAGGACTATCCGGAGCAGCCCGAACCATATAACAATCTGGCTGTGTTGTATGCCGGTCAGGGGCAATACGACAAAGCTAAACTGGCGCTGGAAATGGCGATACGCGCCCACCCCAACTATGCCACCGCGCACGAAAATCTCGGCGATATTTATGCCAAAATGGCCAGTCAGGCATATGACCGTGCGCTGCAGCTGGATCAAGGCAACACCACTACAAAGGCCAAATTGGCAACGATTCAGGACTTCCTAAAGAACTTAATAACACGATGAATATGTTTAACCGCTTTGACCGTCATGCCGCTATGTTCGCCGCCGCATTGCTATTGGCCGCCAGTCACATTGTTTATGCCGATGACATCCAGGATGCCAATAAGCTATTTAAACAGGGGCAACACAGCCAAGCGTTGGACAAGGTTAATGGCGTTTTGACCAGCAAGCCGAAAGACGCGCAAGCGCGCTTTTTGAAGGGGCTGATTCTCACCGAGCAAGGTAAGCCCGCCGATGCCATCAAGACGTTTTTATCTTTGACAGAGGACTATCCTGATCTGCCCGAGCCGTATAACAATCTGGCCGTGTTGTATGCCAACCAGGGTCAATACGATAATGCGAAGCTGGCTCTGGAAAAGGCGATACGCACCCACCCCAGCTATGCTACCGCACACGAAAATCTGGGCGATATTTATGCAAAAATGGCCAGCCAGGCATATGACCGTGCGCTAAAGCTGGATCACAGCAACACCACCACAAAGACCAAGCTGGCGATGATTCAGGATTTGTTTTCGACCAGCACTCGCGCCAAATCCCCCGCATCGAACAAAACTGCCACGGACAGCACCGGCGCGAATAAACCGCAAACTGTTCCCACAGTGCCTGCCCCGGTCGTTGCTAGTGTAGTTTCGGCACCGGTGGCGACTGCACCCGCAGCCAAGGCGAGTGTACCGGGGAAACCAGTTGTATCTGCCGCAGCCGATGGCAGCGGGGAGGTATTGAAAGCCGTTAATGCATGGGCTGCGGCATGGTCATCCAGAGATGTGAAGAAATACCTGTCATTCTATGCCGCCGATTTTAAGATTCCGGGCGGTGAAAAACGTGCCGCGTGGGAAGCCGAGCGCAAAGAGCGCATCAACAAGCCAAAATCTATCCACGTCGGTGTCAGTAACGCATCCGTGAGTTTCAGCGACGGTAATCATGCCACCGTGAAGTTCCATCAGTCCTACCAAGCCAATCACTTGAAGATTTCCGGCAACAAGACTTTGTTGATGGTGAAATCTGGCGGCAACTGGCTGATCCGTGAAGAGCGTGCCAAGTAATCATGCTATACAAGACACTTACTTTTTTGTTGTTGTGTGGTCTGACCGGCATGACGCATGCTGCGCCGGATTCACACGATACCGAGGCGCAGTTGGCGAAAAGCCTGCAAGCCATTAAAAACAATCGGCTGGACATCGCGCTCAACGAAGTGGACAACTTGTTGCGGATCAATCCGACTTTCAAGCTGGCTTATCTGGTCAAAGGCGATTTGCTGATGGCGCGCGCCGGCGCGATGAATAATTTCGGCAGTGCTGCAAACGCACCGCAGGATATGATCGAGGATTTGCGCGACGAAGCGAGGGCGCGCCTGCAACGTGCCCAAACCCACCTCTCCACCAAGCTTGCACCTCGCTACCTCTGGAAGCTCGATGCGCAACAGAAGTATGCGGTTGTGGTGGATACCAGCCGCTCCACGCTATATGTATATGAAAATGTCAAAGGCGAACCGCGTTACGTGGCGGACTACTACATCACCATAGGTAAGCTCGGCACCGAAAAAGTTTCCGCAGGTGACCAGCGCACACCTATCGGCGTGTATTTCGTCATGGCAGATTTGCCGAAAAATAAGCTCGCCGATATGTATGGTAGCGGCGCTTATCCGCTCAGTTATCCGAACGAATGGGATCGCAAAAACGGGCGCACCGGGCAAGGTATCTGGCTGCACGGCACGTCTAGCGGCACTTATAGCCGTCCGCCGCGCGCCAGTAACGGCTGTGTGGTGCTGGCTAATGACGACCTGGATAAACTGGCCCCTTACCTGCAAGTTGGTGTTACACCGGTCATTATCACCAACCAGATAGATTGGGCCAGCGAGCAGGATCGAATCGAGCGCGACGCATTGCTGCATGAGATTGAGAAATGGCGCATAGATTGGTCCAGCCTGGATACGGATACTTACCTCAAGCACTACTCAAGCAAGTTTTCCAGCGACAACATGGATTACCCTGCGTGGATAAAACAGAAACAATTGGTGAACAGCGGCAAGTCTTGGATCAAGGTCAATATCTCGAATGTCAGCGTGTTCACCTACCCCGAGCAACCCAGCATGGTGGTGGTCAACTTCGAGCAGGATTACAGCAGCAACAACCTGTCCAACCGCATGAAAAAGCGCCAGTATTGGATCAAACAGAACAATCGCTGGCAGATCATTTACGAAGGGGCCGCATAACATGAAACGTCTATTTACCGCTTTACTCGCAGTGCTGCTGTGCTGCGCGATGCAATCTTCTTATTCTCTAACTCAAGGCAAAAAAATCATGGTCAAACTGCACACCAATCACGGCGTTATCACATTAAAATTGGACGCCGAAAAAGCTCCGAATACCGTAAAGAATTTTTTGGAATATGTGAATAGCGGGTTTTACGACGGCACTATTTTTCATCGCGTGATTGCAGATTTTATGATCCAGGGCGGCGGCTTCGAGTCTGGCATGAAGCAAAAGAAAGTAAATGCGCCGATTCAAAATGAAGCGGCAAATGGCTTGACTAACGACACTTACACCGTCGCCATGGCGCGCACTTCCGACCCGCATTCCGCCACAGCACAATTTTTCATCAACACGAAAAGCAACCATTTCCTCAACAATCCTGGGCAGGACGGCTGGGGTTATTGCGTGTTCGGTAAAGTGGTAGAAGGCATCGAAGTGGTGGATGCGATACGCAAAGCCAAGACCGGTTTCCGCGCCGGACATCATGACGTACCAGAAGAAGATGTCGTCATCACCAAGGCTGAAGTAGTATTGCAGTAATCACAAAAACGGCGCACCTCGCGCCGTTTTGCTTTTCATGCCCCACTCCTTATTCATCTCCGACCTGCATCTCAGCACCGACCAGCCGCACGGCATGGCGGCGTTTCAACAATTCATCGCCACGCTCGCGCCGCAAGAGCCCCGTCAAAGGGCTGAGGCGCTGTATATCCTCGGCGACCTGTTCGATTGCTGGGCAGGCGACGATGATCTGGACGATCCCTTTCACGCACAGGTGATCGCATCCTTGCGCAACCTCGCACAGCACGGCACTAAAGTATATCTGCTGCACGGCAACCGCGACCTGCTGATGGGCAAAGCACTGGCGGATGCCTGTCAGGCCACGCTGCTGAGCGACCCAGCATTGATCGATTTATACGGCACACCGACGCTGCTCAGCCACGGCGACATGCTGTGTACCGGCGACACCGAATATCAGCGTTATCGCGCCCAGGTACATGACGCGGATTTTCAGCAGCAGTTTCTCGCCAAACCGCTGGCGGAACGCAAGGCCTACATCGCGCAACTGCGCTCGCGCAGCATGGCCAAAAAGCAAAGCAAGGACAGCGCGATCATGGACGTCAACGATGACGCAGTCGCCGCGCTGCTACGTGAACATGGCTATCCGCGCCTGATCCACGGCCACACCCACCGCCCGGCTCGCCATGAGCATAGGGTCGAAGGGCACAGTTGCGAACGCTGGGTGCTGGGCGACTGGAACGACAAGGCGAATGCGCTACGCTGCGACAGCAGCGGCATAACGTGGGAAACTATTGCGGACTGACTACATAATCGGTCTTGGTGAAAGACAGCTAACGACACATTACGGACGCTCAACCTAGGCGCAGTTATTTATCATTATGGTCACTGGCAAGGCTAGCCGTTACACATACCCTTTACTTGCCAAGTAGTTTTTGATGCCATATTGCACAACAATATTTTGAGTTGGATCAAGGCCGATAGGGGAGGTGCTTGCAGCTGGCTGACGGCACTTAAAAGTAAACCATCCGTTTTGACCTGATGTTCCAATAATTGAACGATCAAACATATATTCAAGAACTGATTCCGCTTCCATGTTTGTGCAATTTTCTTTAACTAACTCAATTGCCTCTGCATAGGTTCGTGTTGACTTTGATATTTCACCAAGTGCTCGGAAGATAGTTTCAACTTGAATCTGATTATAAAAAGAAGAAAGTTCATTTTTAATTTCCTTCGCCAACTCCTCAGAATAACGATTGGCTAGCGTGGTGACATCTTGCCGCCCAAGTGGAAATGAAAATTGACCTGAATCCAAGGGAAGAAAAAAAGAAGAAGATCGCGCGGCCTGAACAATGTTTGATTTACTACGAACTTAAAGATGCTTCTATTATCGTAGGCATAATTAACGAGACTGATCCATGGATCGATATCGTCGCACGGAAGATTTGCTTTTTTAAATGCATAACTGATTCTCTTGTTTATGAACTTCTTTAAATTTAGTTCGTTCTCATCCCGATGATTGGCGGCATATGCTTCTTGATACCAATTGTTGGCGGCTGAGTAAACCCGCACAAATATGGCGCGGCTTCCAGAATCTGATGGAAGGCAGCACAAAGGGCACTTTCGTGCCCCTTGTTTTTCATCCTCATGAACTGCGCCGACGCGT
>CAIZNF010000624.1 GCA_903934275.1 uncultured Nitrosomonadales bacterium | reverse complement strand
TGCTGCCCAGACCGTTACCCGTGCGCAATACGGTTCGCTGGATAAGGAGTTAGTACGAAAAATATTCCGGGCGAGTGCAGCCAAATTGCCGCAATTTATTGGGGCGGAATCAGCGCAAAGTGGTTATGTTCTGGTGCGTATTGATGCTGTCAAAGATGGCGAAAAACTCGATGATGCGAAACATGCGCGCTATGCGCAACAATTGCGCCAGATGATCGGTGAGGAAATGTTCCATGCCTATTTGGCCGATGCCAAACAGCAGGCGGCAATCAAAGTCGATTTGCCCGGAGCGGCGACAGTGCGGCCTTGAATATCCCCCGTAAAAATCGCTTTTCATGAGCGGCGATACCTATTAACGTGAAACTCGCGAAGTGATTCGCCCGTCCCTTCTCCCTCTGGGGGAGGGTTGGGGAGGGGGCGGACATGGCGAGTTTTATTATCAGGAGTGGCACCCGCCATGCCCGTTGAGTTGGAACATAAGAATCCCTTGATAAGATAGCCAGCCACTCCATTGATGGAACGATTAACCATTTTGCCAACCTATAAGAAAACGGTGGATAAGTGGCTGGTTGTAATTCCAATCTCTATTAGAAACGCCAATTTTAGCTGCGATGCCTTTCCGTTTTACGGCTAAAACAGCTCCCACAATTAATGCCGTTTTTAACGTGAAACAACATAAATCAACTTTGAAAAAAGTCACCGCTCCTACAGTGCGCGTAACTGTTTCATTATTCGGGGTGTTCTTGGCATCATGCCCGTTAGGATAAACAGTCAGCTGAAAAACTTTTGGACAGTAAGAGCACTGCTAATACGCTTGGCTTGATTATTGAAAAAGGGTAGGCTGGCAGCAACTGAGCCAGCGCAAAAATTATAAGGAATTGCATTGCATAAAGCTATTTTGATGATGTTGCTGGCTGTTGTGAGCAGTAGTGCGTTGGCGGAGTGGGTGGAGATTGGCCATAACGAAGACTTTGTAGGCTACATTGATCCAAGCACCATTCACAGGGCGGGCAATATGGTAAAAATGTGGTGTCTGATCGATCACAAAATAGTTATATCAAAAACTGGCAAGACATACATATCAGTAATGGCGCAACATGAATACGACTGCAGGAAAGATCGGGCGCGAATGCTTTTTTCCTCCTTGCACTCCGAAAATATGGGCAAAGGTAAAATAGTCGGAAGTAACTATAGCCCCGACGCTTGGGGTTCTGTCCCACCGCTCAGCATTGTGGAAACCCTGTGGAAATTTGCCTGTGGAAGGCGGTAGATATTTGTAACTTTCTTACGGGTTGCTAGAGTAAGAGCTACTTTTGTATTGATTTTTCTCGGCATGTTGGAGAGTTGTCAACCGGCCATCAATTACGAAATTGGATGTCAGAAATTTCGCGGGAGGAAATAATATGTCCACCAGAGTAGAGCGCGATTCGTTCGGAGTCATCGATGTTTCCGCTGATCGGCTGTGGGGCGCGCAGACGCAGCGCTCACTACAATATTTTCATATCTCGACCGAGCAGATGCTGCTGGAACTCATATTCGCGCTTGCCAAAGTTAAACGCGCCTGTGCGACGGTCAACTGTGACTTGGGGTTATTGAGTGAGGAAAAGGCAGCCGCTATCGTGCAGGTGGCGGACGAGATACTGTCCGGCCAGCATAACCGAGAGTTTGTATTATCGGTATGGCAAACCGGTTCGGGCACGCAAAGCAACATGAACATCAACGAGGTGATTGCCAACAGGGCTTCTGAATTACTTGGTGGCGTGCGTGGCGAGGCGCGCAAAATTCATCCCAACGATGAGGTCAATCTCGGGCAGTCGTCCAACGATATTTTTCCAACCGCGATGCATGTGGCTGCCGCCGTCGGTATCACGCAAAAACTGCTTCCAGCATTAAACAAGTTGCGCGCAACAGTGGAAAAAAAATCTGTCGAATTTCGCGGTATCGTCAAGATTGGTCGCACCCACTTGCAAGATGCCACGCCGCTGACATTGGGGCAGGAATTTTCCGGTTATGTGGCGCAATTATATCTAGCGGAATCGGCCATTCGCGCCACGCTGGCACCACTTTGCCAACTGGTGGCTGGTGGCACGGCGGTGGGCACGGGGCTGAATACACATGCCGAATTTGGCGAACGCGTCGCCGCAGAGCTGGCTCACGGTATCGGCCTGCCGTTCAAAAGTGCCGCCAACAAGTTCGCCGCACTGGCCGCACATGATGCGCTGGTGGCCGCG
>CAIZNF010000623.1 GCA_903934275.1 uncultured Nitrosomonadales bacterium | reverse complement strand
CCTCTGGCCTTAAAACGGGCTAAAGTTTTATCGTTATTTGCCGATACCAACACAACTTGGTGACTAATGGGGTTGCTCAAACAACACTCGAAATAAAACACCAAGGGTTCATAAGGAGCTACAAATATGAGCGAAAAATTCAAGATTGACGGGCATCAATATCGTTCTTCCCCCACACGATTTTTTCGGGATGGTATCGAGATAACGCTGGTGGAGTTCTACGATGCTCTTTTTCGGCTGTTAAGAATGTGATAGCGAACGAACAGCCAATTGCCATTAAGAAATTTTCAGAAGGCGCAACCTGGGCATGTCGATTGAAGCTTTTAACGTGAGGAGAATCTGATGCATTATTTGCTTTCTATGCTGCCGATGTTGGTGACCGGGATGATTATCCTGATGACGGGCATCCTGATTACCAGAGACCCCGCACAAAAATTTCAAATCATATTCAATGAAAGCTTGATTTGGGGAGGGGCATTTTTTCTTTCTTTCGGTGCCGAGGTTTTATTGGTTGCGAATGTTTGAGCCGAATCGCTCAAGAACCAATAAGCGCCTTTAATCCACAACCATAAGGAGAATACAGTGTGGTTGTTAAGAATTACCTTGATGGCACTGGCATTCATCCCGCTTCAGGCGCACGCCAAAGAGGTGCGCACTCTGGTTGTGAAAGATAATGGCAGCACGGGAAAACGCATACTGGTTGTGTTCAGCAATGATAATCCTCAGGATTCTGGTAGCGTGCCGAAACACGCCAGCACCACACAAGATGCCGAAAATATTGGTTCGACTAATTGTGAAGAAGTTTACTTTGCTCCAGATGACCATAACCACGAATACCCCTTGCAGGTGCCTCACCCGGAATTTATGAAATCATACAAGCGGGCGAAGGCTGGCAATGTTATAGAACAGAGGAATGTAGCAGTCAGTTACGATGCCGGGTATTTGGTAAGCGCATGCCCCGAAAAGGCGCATTACTGGTATCAGAAAGCCGCGCAGAATAATGATCAAATCGCCCAAGACTGGCTTGCTCGCCATAATAAATTCAAAGCGATACATGACGGGCCAGAATTTATGATTGCAGGCTCGATCAAACCGCAAGCACTGGCTAAGGTGGCCAATCAAAATATTGCTGCGACCCCATCCAGTGCCAGCCAGGATACTGGTAAGGGAGTCACTTACAAATGTGCAAATGTGTTGGATGGTTCGGATTATGTTAGCAGTAAACCCTGCCCGAAAATGCTCGGGAGAAGCTTGGTTGGAGATTAAAAAGAGGGTTTGGGGCGGGACTTTCCCCCTAAAATAGGTCCGGTGAAATATGGCCTAACCGTTGTTAGTTGCAGAACCAAATCTCCGACTGTGCTTTGCCGCAAAGCAGTAAAAATATTTTTTATACGCCATTGATGCAAGCCTGTGAATAACGTGATTGACTCGATCTGCGCCATGCAGATTTTTTCTCTCACCGACTTACCGTGTTTGCGTGGTTCATTGTTATTCATTTTTGCAGGTTTGATGGGGTGATTTTTTCGCCGGGTTGTAGCGTCTCCGTGGGCTGGATGATGCGCCGCCATTCGTCACCTCTTGGGGTATTCAGTTAGAATACACGCCTTGCATTTTAACTTGATTAGAAGGGTCAATATCATGTACCTGATCGCCCCGAGCATTCTCTCCGCAAACTTTGCCAAGCTGGGCGAAGAGGTCGATAACATCCTGGCTTCTGGTGCAGATATCGTGCATTTTGACGTGATGGACAATCACTATGTGCCGAACCTGACCATTGGCCCTCTGGTGTGTGAAGCTCTGCGCAAGCACGGCGTGACCGCTCCAATAGACGTGCATTTGATGGTCAAGCCCGTGGATCGCATCATTCCGGATTTTGCCAAGGCAGGCGCGACCTATATCACCTTTCACCCCGAAGCATCCGAACACATTGATCGCACCATCGGATTGATTAAAGAAAATGGCTGCAAGGCGGGCTTGGTGTTCAATCCAGCTACGCCGCTGGATGCGTTGGAATACACGCTGGATAGGCTGGATATGGTGCTGCTGATGTCGGTGAACCCGGGCTTCGGCGGACAGAAATTTATTCCTTACGTGCTGGACAAAGCGCGTAAGGTACGCAAGATGATTGATGCTTCTGGACGTGACATTCGCCTGGAAATAGACGGCGGCGTAGGCCCCGCAAATATCCGCGATGTGGCTGCGGCGGGTGTGGACACCTTTGTGGCAGGTTCTGCCATATTCGGCGCCGGCAAAGATAGCGACCCTCACCGCTATGACAGCATAATTGCCACGCTGCGCGCCGAACTCGCCAACGTATAGAGTCATGCGCATACGCCGATCTGCCAACCAATCAATGCTTTTGATAGCCACTCTCGCACTGGCTGGTTGTGACATGATAACCGGTGCTGGCGAGCAAAAAAACCGTGATGCCGAAGCGATAGGTTATGCCTGCCGTGTTTCCCTGAAAGCGCCGGAAACTTGCATGAAAGAGAATGAGGCCCAAAGTCCGACCTCCATATTGAAAGGTTGGAAAGATGCGGAAAAGGATATCGCAGAAGAAGCGATCGACCCCACTATGGGTAATAAACCCGCCCCCGTAGCGCACAGCGCCCCCGCCCCTGTTGAAAACGAAAACAAGGCTGCGGCTGAAAAAGCGGTTGAAAAGACCGGTGTAGCCAAGGGCGAAAAACCGGCTGCCAGCGCAGCAAAGCATGATAAAAGTGCTGTCGAAAAGAAACCAGAACACTAAATGAAACCTACAGGGGCATAATCATGCAACAAACCGCGTCCATCAATAGATTTGTTACTCCGGTAAGCGTGCAAGCAATCGTTATCGACCTCGATGGCACATTGCTGCACACCGCACCGGAACTGACCGAGGCGTGCAACCGCATGTTGCGCGAAATGGACTACACACCGGTATCGCAAGAATTGCTGGCAAGCTACATCGGCAACGGAATCGGCTGGCTGGTCAAGCGCGCGTTGACCGGCGACATGCACGCCACGCCGGATGCCGCGCTGTATGAGCATGCCCTGCCGATTTTCGAGAAACATTACACTGAATTATTGCTGGGCAGCAAAATATATGACGGTGTCACAGATGGCTTGGATGCCATGCGTGCGGCAGGCTTTCGCATGGGTTGCATCACAAATAAAGCGGCACGCTATACCGGGCCGTTATTGGAGGGAACCGGTCTTATGAATTATTTTGAGATCGTTATATCCGGCGATTCGCTACCAGAAAAAAAACCTCATCCCATGCCGTTGCTGCATGCGGCGAAATTTTTTGGGGTTCCGATTGATAAATTGCTGCTGATCGGCGATTCGCTTAGCGACACGCTTGCAGCGCGCGCCGCCGGATGCCCGGTTTTTTGTGTGCCTTACGGCTACAACCACGGCGAACCGGTGGAAACACTGGATGTGGATGCCGTAATCGTCAATCTACCCGCTGCCTTGCCGCTTATCAAACGCGCTTGAATATGAATAACCTCCGTTACCCGAAAGCAACCGCCGCCTGGCGATGGTGTTGATATGTAGGTCGGACAAGGTTGACAATTGCCTTTCTCGTTTGTCCTTTCTCCCGCTGGCAGGATAACCAGCGACTTGGCTGCGGTCTTTTGCAGCCTAGTCGAATGGCTAGTTGTTTCACCCGGAGAGTTAGAGAGAAGGAATGTACTTACCCGACGCAAATAGTTACTGTCGGGCGAAGCCCGACCTACAAAACCACGGAGATTTTTCATGTTGCACCCCCTTACCAAACAAGAATTCAACGCGCTTGTCGCGCGGGGCTACAACCGCATCCCGCTGGTATGCGAAACCTTTGCCGATCTCGATACGCCGCTGTCGCTGTATCTCAAACTCGCCAATAAACCCTATTCCTACCTGCTGGAATCGGTACAGGGCGGTGAACGCTTCGGGCGTTATTCGTTCATCGGGCTGCCAGCCAATACGCGCATCACGGTACGCGGCAGGCAAGTCACCCTGACTCACCAAGAAACAGCGAACACTCATACCGAAACCACGCACGAGGTCGAAAATCCGCTGGATTTCATCCGCGAATACCAAACGCATTTCAAGGTTGCGCCGTTGCCCGACTTGCCGCGTTTTTGCGGCGGGCTGGCGGGCTATTTTAGCTACGACACAATACGCTATATCGAACCGCGTTTAGCCGGAATTCACAAGCCAGATGCAATAGGCACACCGGACATCCTGCTGATGCTCACCGAGCAGTTGGCGGTGGTGGACAACCTAACCGGCAAACTCACCCTCATCGTTTATGCCAACCCGGCGCAGGATGACGCTTACGAGTTGGCAAGCGAGCGGTTGCGCGAACTCATCGGTATGCTGCGCCTGCCGGTGGATATTCCTCATGCTCCACCGATGCACGGCGGCGAAGCAAAATCCGAATTCGGCGAAACCGCTTTCAAACAGGCGGTAGTAAAAGCCAAGCAATACATCTTCGACGGCGACATCATGCAGGTGGTGTTATCACAGCGCATGACCCAACCCTTTCCCGCGTCGCCGCTGTCGCTGTACCGCGCACTGCGCAGCGTCAATCCCTCGCCATACATGTTCTATTACGACATGGGCGATCACCACGTGGTCGGCGCTTCACCGGAGATATTGGTGCGACTGGAAGGAGCCGCTGTCACGGTACGGCCCATCGCCGGAACCCGGCCGCGCGGCAAAACGCAGCAGCAGGATGCCGAACTTGCGCAGGAGTTGCTGGCCGACCCGAAGGAGCTGGCCGAGCACCTAATGCTGATCGACCTTGGGCGCAACGACATCGGGCGTGTCGCGCAGAACGGCACAGTAAGACTCACCGAAAAAATGATCATCGAACGCTACTCGCATGTGATGCACATCGTCTCCAACGTCGAGGCCACGCTCAAACCCGGCTTCAACGCGATGGATGTGCTCAAGGCTACCTTCCCCGCCGGCACGGTGAGCGGCGCGGCGAAAGTGCGCGCGATGGAAATCATCGACGAGCTCGAACCAAGCAAGCGCGGCATCTACGCCGGAGCGGTCGGCTACCTCGGCTTCAACGGCGACATGGATCTGGCCATTGCGCTGCGCACCGCCGTGGTGAAAGACAACATGCTGCACGTGCAGGCGGGCGCGGGTATCGTCGCCGATTCGGTGCCGGAAAGCGAATGGATCGAGACACAGAACAAGGCACGCGCCGTGCTGCGCGCGGCGGAGATGGTGCTGGACGGACTGGATGCGGAAGTGCATCGTTAAAGTGAGCCTCTATAAATTCAAAACCCTAAGCGAGGCAATGCGCGAAATAAATTTTAGCGCGCCGCATGTATTTGATATGTGAGCGATAAAATTTATTGAGCAACGCAGTATCGCTACGGGGTTTGAATTTATTAGTGCCGAAAAGTACCAGAGTCGAATTGCTTTGAAGCATCAGGCGAGAACTGCTGTTTCCTGCCATCAGCAATATTTTCGTTTGACATGGTGAAGCTGCTTCGCCATAATCAAACTCATGGATAGCACCATCCACCGCTTCAAAAACGCCCGCATCGCTATGTTTATCGGCGATCATCCACCCGTGCATGTGCATTTACTTGGGCCGGGATTCAAGGTGTCGATTGAGGTGGCGACATTGGAAACTAAAGGGCGTGCCGATGCAAAAACAGTTGCTGAAGCCAAAGCGTGGATTGTAGAAAACCGCGAATACATTATGCGGGCATGGGTAGAACGAGGAGCGAAACGATGAAAGAACCAAACATTAAAGCCGTGGTTCCCGCCAGCCGTAAAACGGTTGAAATAACGTGGGCGAGTGGCAAAGCTGATCGCGTCAATCTGGCTGCGCTGATCAAAGAATTAGCCGCTCTGGCGGAGATTGATAACGCCGTCATTTTTTCTGCTGTTGCAGTAGGTGAGGATGGCTGGTCTTTGATCTGGCCTAGCGGTGCTGAAATTGGAACGGATACCCTCTGGCGCATGGCGCGCGAACAGGCTGGAGAAGCCACACCCATTCACGAGTTTGCCGCTTGGCGTGCGCGTAATCGGCTGTCGCTATCAGATGCCGCTGTTGCGCTGGGCATTACCCGGCGTATGGTTTCGTATTACGAAGCTGGACGTTACCTGATTCCGCGTATGGTCGGACTTGCCATCAAGGGCTGGGAAACTGAACGCAATCATTTGAGCCACTAATTCTATTAATAAAACGCACACCCGCTTAGCGGGCAAAATTGTTACCCAACAACGTGGATATTTGTTAATCATCAGGATACCGGCTCGCGCCGGTTATGACGCAACCCGCGTAGGGCGGAAGGCGTTATGCTTTTTCGCTCTACAAAATAACTTATGTTGCGCTTAACCGAAATCAAACTACCGCTCGGTCACCCCGAGGGAGGCATCAAAAGTGCCATCGTCAAGCGGCTGGGTATTCCCGCAGACGATATGCTGTGCTATCGCATCTTCAAGCGCGGCGTGGATGCACGCAAAAGAAATAACATCCAATTTATCTACACGCTGGAAGTGTCGGTGCGCGATGAGGTGTCCATTCTGGAACGGTTCAAGAACGATCCGCATATCACTGTTGCACCGGACACCCGCTACCATTTTGTCGCGCAAGCTCCCCAAAATTTAACCTCGCGCCCGGTCGTGATCGGCATGGGGCCGGCGGGACTGTTCGCCGGACTGATTCTCGCGCAATCCGGCTTTCGTCCGTTGATCCTGGAGCGCGGCAAAGCCGTTCGCGAACGCACCAAAGACACCTTCGGCCTGTGGCGGCAGGGTGTGCTTAATCCCGAATCTAACGTGCAATTTGGCGAAGGCGGCGCGGGCACATTTTCGGACGGCAAGTTGTATAGCCAGATCAAAGACCCGCGCTACCTGAGCAGAAAAGTGTTGGAGGAGTTCGTCAAAGCGGGCGCACCGGAAGAAATTTTGTACGAGAGCCATCCGCACATCGGCACGTTCCGCTTGGTCGGTATGGTGGAGAAGATGCGCGAGACGATTTTGTCGCTGGGCGGCGAGATACGTTTCCAGAGTCGCGTGGACGACATCGAAATAGCTGACGGAAAAGTGTACGGCGTGATACTTGGCAGCGGTGAACGCCTCGCCACAGATCATCTGGTGCTGGCGGTCGGGCACAGCGCGCGCGACACCTTCGAGATGCTGCATAAGCGCGGCATCTTCATCGAGGCCAAGCCGTTCTCCATCGGCTTCCGCATCGAGCATCCGCAGTCGCTAATCGACCGCGCGCGTCACGGCAAAAACGCGGGCAACCCGTTGCTTGGTGCAGCGGATTACAAGTTGGTGCATCACGCCAGCAACGGGCGTTCGGTGTACAGCTTCTGCATGTGCCCCGGTGGCACGGTGGTCGCCGCCGCCTCTGAAGCCGGTTGTGTCGTAACCAACGGCATGAGCCAGTATTCGCGCAATGAGCGCAACGCTAACAGCGGTATCGTGGTCGGCATCACGCCCGAACAGGATTATCCGGGCGATGCCTTGGCTGGTGTGGAATTTCAGCGGCGCTGGGAATCACGCGCTTATGAATTGGGCGGCAGCAATTATCAGGCTCCAGCACAACTGGTTGGCGACTTTCTCGCTGGCAAGGCTTCGACAAAATTCGGTGGTGTGTTGCCGTCGTACACGCCCGGCGTGCGCCTGACCGATTTATCCGGCGCACTGCCGGATTACGCGATTGCCGCGATACGCGAGGCATTACCTGCATTTGCCAAGCAAATCAAGGGATTTGATCTGGCCGATGCGGTGCTAACCGGTGTGGAAACACGCACCTCTTCGCCGCTCCGCATCAAACGCAACGATGATAATTTACAAAGCATTAATACCCGGGGTTTGTATCCCACCGGAGAGGGTGCGGGCTATGCGGGCGGAATCCTTTCGTCTGCGGTGGACGGCATCAGGGTTGCCGAAGCGGTGGCATTGAGCATGATGCGCCAATAAATTTTCTTGAAGGCCGCCCATACTGGCGAGTCGGGTTCTCATGCCACTATTCGGTTCCTGCCGTTCTGTTTGGCGTGGTAGAGATTTTCATCGGCTGTTTTTAACATCATGTCCAGATTTTCCAGCGGGTGGTGGCTGCCGCCGATGCTGACTGTGATTGCGATATTTGTTGTGTCGCAGCGTATTGTTTCCCGTTCGATATGCAGACGGAATGCTTCTAATCTTTCGCGCGTGACTTTTATGTCCTCGTCCGCAATCAACAAGGCGAATTCTTCGCCTCCCAGACGCGCGATCAGATCATCGCGGAAATGCGCGCTCAACTGTGCCGCCAGATGCTTTAACACCAGATCGCCACAGTCGTGGCCGTATGTATCGTTCACCTTCTTGAAGTGATCCACATCAATCATGGCGATAAACAGGTTGGAGCCGCTATTATTTGCATCCTCATAAATACCATAGCCTTCGTCAAAAAAATAACGACGGTTATACATACCGGTCAGATAATCGCGGTTAGCGATGTTCTGGATGGATTCCACCATTTCCAGCATTTCCAAGTTCTGGGTCACGCGGCAAATCAATTCCTCATACGAATATGGCTTGGCAATAAAATCATTAGCGCCATTTTTTAAAAACTGCGCCGATACATTTCCGCCGTCCTCACCCGATATGCCGATGATGGCCAACTGATCCTTGCCCATTCTTTTGCGCGCTTCCAAAACAAAAGAAAACCCATTCATTTTTGGCATGTTGTAATCAACCAGAACCAGCTTGATATCCGGGTGCATTTCAATCATTTCAATCGCCTCATAGCCATCCTTTGCGGTGAGGACATTCAGACCCTGTATGCTCAGCATGTGTTTAAGCACGGCACGCGCGCTTAATGAATCATCCGTAACCAGTACTTTGATGCTGGTATTCTTGTGTATCCGCCCGACCAGATTAACGGCGTATTCGTATGAATTCACCCCTTGCTTGAGCACATAATCAACGACACCTTTTTTGTTCACCATGCTGCGCAACTCTTCGCCAAAAGCCCCGGTCAGCGCGATGGCGGGCACGCTATGTTTATTGACCAGATCGATCACCTCGCCATAAGGCGCATCGGGTAGGTTCAAATCGCATACTGCGGCGACGAATGCTGACCCGTGGGCTTCGAGCAATTGTTTAGCTTCGAGCATACTTGCTGCGACCATCACCTCGCATCCCCATTTTTCACGTAGCATGGCTTCAGCCATCTGCGCCAATGCACGCTGATCTTCGATCAACAGTACCGGACGGTCGATGTGATATGTTTGCGACTTATGCACAACACGCGCGCCACGTCTGAATTTTGTAGTTTTCATGTTCGCCACCACCCTTTTTATAACTTTAGAGAGCCTCTATAAATCTAAGCCGGACAAGCCGGAACCTAATGCAATACGGCAGGGTGCGGTTCGCGCTTCACAGCATTCTACTGCTGCCAACTGCAATTCAGGCTTATGCATGTCGTGCCGAACACAAACTATTTGAGAGCAACTTCGTACCCATACCCGTGATGCCGGAGCGACAGCAAAGCAATGCATTGGGGAGGCGCAACGGTGGGCGGTTAGTCCGTATCATGTTGCCGATCATTTTTCACGCGGCGATCTGGGAGTAAATGCGGAATCGCTTAGGTTATCAATGGAACGGGCATTATCATGCAACAGCGTGCGTTGTTCAAGATGTAGCCTCTTTACGGGTGCATTTGAAAGTGGGGGGCGGGTTTTTGCTTGTTGTCTGCCACTTTCGAATGCACACACCTCTTTGCAATATGAAATGAGTTTAAAGGGTTCGACAATCCGGTATAATGCCGCCTCTTATGGCAGATCCAGCAGTAACCAAAATCATGTTCTCATCCCTCAATCTCGCCCCGCAGATTCTGCGTGCCATTGAAGAAGAGGGGTACACTGAGCCAACGCCCATTCAGGCGCAGGCTATTCCTCATGTCTTGGCAGGCCGCGACCTGATGGCGATGGCGCAGACCGGCACCGGCAAGACGGCAGCTTTTACCCTGCCGCTATTGCAGCTGCTACTACCCCATGCCAGCACCAGCACCTCTCCGGCGCGCCACCCGATCCGTGCGCTGGTTCTGGCACCGACGCGCGAACTGGCGATTCAGGTCGAAAAAAGCGTGGAAACCTACTCTAGGCATGTGCCGTTGCGCTCCACCGTAGTATTCGGCGGTGTCGATATCAAAACGCAAAAACCCGAGTTGATGAAGGGTGTGGAAATTCTGGTGGCAACACCGGGCCGGCTGCTGGATCATGTCGAAAGCCGCAACCTGATGCTTAATCAGGTGCAGATACTTATTCTGGACGAGGCGGACCGTATGCTGGAGATGGGCTTTATGCCCGAT
>CAIZNF010000622.1 GCA_903934275.1 uncultured Nitrosomonadales bacterium | reverse complement strand
GCCTGCTTGGCAAAATCCGGCCACTGCGCAATCGCCTCCTGAACGTCTGCGATCACCTTCTTGGCAGTGCCTATGCCGAAGCGATCGGCCACTCGCAGCATGTCGTCTTCGGTGAACCCCTTGAACTTGCCGTTGACCGACATCAAGTGTTGGTTGGTCCACTCGCCTTTTGGGTTGTGCGCGAAAGTGATGTCATATGCGGGTGCCAATTCCCACGGACTGCCCTGGCGCAGCCGAAAGGACAGATTCTTGGTGTGGTCGTCGCAGTTGCGAGCCATGACATTGAAGACCATGCGACGAAATGCCTCTTCCTTTTGCTCGTAAGGCAGGGCCAGCTGTGAGATCACCTGGAAGAGTTGCGCGTACGAGTTCGTGCCCTTCTTTTTGAAGTCCACGTGATCGATGGCACACAAAGTCTGCATGTGGTGGCGTACGCCCCCCTCCTCGCGGTCAAAACGCTTGGTCATGAAGTGAGCGCGGCCGTTTTCGTGAAGGAGCCGGCATTCACTCATATCGATGCCCGCTTTGCGCGCCATAAGGTAATAGGCGAATTCGACTCGACCGTAGTCCTTGCTGGCGCCCAACTCACTGTCCTCGCCCATGCCATCGAACTTCAACAGAAAATACTCATAGCCCGGTGGGGCGTCAAGTTGACCGGCCTTGATTTCATCGGTCTTGCGGTTCCAGGCGATCACCGCTTTGGCGCGGGCACCGCCTGCTGAGGTCCCGACATCGATGATGCTGCGCAGTGCGGCATTGGCCTGATCCTCATCGGCGATCGTGCCTTGCACAGCCTTGCGTGCCTCATGGACCAGTTCGCTCAAGACAATCGAAGTGGCCGTGTGGCTTTTGGGGCCACGCGCTGGCTTGAACTGCAACGCACCCATGGCCCGGTTGCTCATGTAAGCCAGTCGGTCCAATGCCGTGACGTCAGATGAAGCAATACCGTTGTCCGCCATGTAGCGATTGATCAGCGCGTTGCCAAAGTCGTCCGGCAAGGCATCACTGAGCATCGCGGGAAGCCGCTTGTAAGTCTCTTCCGGCAAATCCGTGAAGATGTAGGGCGAGTCGTTGCCAACTGGCATGCGCAGGGGTGATGGCTCAATCCCTTTGGCGCGGAATTCGGGGGTGTAGCTGAAGGCGTAGTACCCGTAGGTTGGGTCCAACGCGACTGCCCCTATTCGCTGGCCCCATAGGATCACATCAACACGATCAATATGCTTGTAGGGGGCGTCCTTTTTCCTGGTTGCCATGGGTTAACCTTTGGGTGCTGTTTTGCGGGTTGCGCGTTGGCGCACATTGGCGGAACGCGGCAGCGCCAGTGGATTGATAGTGGCTACTGGCGCAACACTGGCCAGCCATTCCTCGCGCCCCAGCGCACGCAGGACGCACAGCAGTGTCCTTACCCGGGCCCCCAACCCGTTTTCCAGGTTCTTCAGTGCCCCAACGCTAATCCCCGCACGAGCAGCCAGGGTCAGCTGGTCGAGGTTCTTGTTCAGACGCAATCCCTTGATGCGCTCTCCAAGCGAGGTCTCCAGCTCGTCTATCGTATTCGCCTGCAATTTGACCTCATTTTCACTTCTTTACGACCATATTTGTATCCACTAGTCAAATATCTACCATTAATAGCCATATTTGCAGCCATTGTAGACATAGCTGGTCAGAATGCAAGTTCTTAATAGCTAGTTTTTTGGCTTCTACCAAAGAATCTCTTAATAATAGTCATCTATATGCCTCTTACAGTCGTGCTATTGAAGTGTCACTGTCTGACCTGCCATGAAATCACGCAGCAAGTTTTCTGCTGAGTGGCGATTTCTTCAAGTGACTCGATGACTTCGGCAATGACTCTGTTTGCCGTGGCTGCTAATGCACGCTGATCAGCTGCCATGGCAGGCTAGCAGCCAATATTGCAAATGGCCAACACCTGACGACATAGGTCCAGTTGCTTGCGAGCTACTGCTTTTACGCTCATCATGTAGTATGTTGTATACTACTACATACTACTACACTATATGTAAACCACCATGGCCTTCTCAAAAGACGATATTTTCAAGGCTGCCGATACGCTGGATGCAGCTGGACAAAGCCCCACACTGGCGGCGGTTCGTAAAGCATTGGGCGGGGGAAGCTTTACAACCATCTCGGAGCCCTTGAATGAGTGGAAGGCCAAAAAGGCGGCCAAGAAAGTGGTTCATCGAGAACCTCCGCCGCCCGCCGTCAGTGATCAATTGCACGAAATGGGACTGGAAATCTGGTCCGAGGCTCTGCTGTTAGCCAACGGACGCATGGAAGCTGAACGTCAGTCGCTGGTGGAGGCTCGCGCTGAAATCGAGGCGGCGAGAAAGGAGGCTACCGAAATGGCAGACCAGATGAACCTTGAGCTGGAGGAAGCAAAAAAGCACGTTGCCGCGCTGACTGCAGAACACGCGTCCATGCAGGGCGAAATTGAGCAACTCAAAGGCCAACTCATTGAGTCATCGGAGCGTGCGGCACATGCTCAGGCACGTACAAAGGAGATCAGCCTTCGCGTGGACGATCTCAACACCCAGCTGGCGCGGGTGAACACCCAAAACTCGGATCTCATCCAGGCGCTGTCAATGCGGACAACTGGCAAAGATCCTGAGAAGTCGGCACCCTCCGTGCAAGCGGGTTCTGGTTCGACATCCGGAACCGACGCTGCTCTGTAATCACACTGGAGCGCTTCTTTGACGATGAGTCACCGCAAAAGGCAACAGCTTGGAAAACGAGTTTCCACGTGGAAACAGGATGAGTTGATACCTTGTAACCTGTCAAACGCTTGAAAATGACAGGCATGATGTGTAGAGGGTGTACCTGTCTCGCTTGACTGAAGTACAAAGCGAGTTATCTCATCGCGGCGGCGGCTTCTAGCTTAGCGCCCTACCAACTTCGGCAAGAGCGGCAAGTTCTTTTTCGTAAGCACGGATTCTTCTAGATAGCTGCTTCTCTATCGATTGCCGACTCGCTTCGAATTTTGACCACTGCTCATCTACGGCGACATTAATCGAAACATTGCGATACTTTGATTCCTGGAACGCATCGCGCACCATATCTTTGATGACACGGTCAAAATGATGCCCGACCCAAAACTCTGCATCACTTTTCTTGGTCAATTGATTGCGCTTTATAAGATATGGCTTTCCGTAAGCAACAAGTGCTACCCGCCCAGCAGTATTCAAACATGAGGATTTGCTGGCCAAAAGAGCCTTTGCCTTTTCAATGAAGAACGAATCTTCACTTTCAGATTTTTCAAACGCTATGAGTAAAAGTAGTTGCTGTTCGACTATTTCTCCTAATGTATCCGATGCATGGCGCACAACAAGCATTTGCAACCTGGTTAAATGTTTTCCGCGATAAATCTCCCGAAGGCTCTTACAGATTTTGGCAAGTGCTTCGGTTTGTTCCGTTAGATGCGCCGAATCAAGGGTCTCAGTCAATGTTTGTTCTAATCTTTCCATATATATTTTCTTTCGTCTTTAAGTCCAATTAATGTCAACATTGCTATAACCCTGTCATTAATAGACTGGAGTCCTAATAAGTGATTGACGCATAAGGCAAACTACATTCAATGTAATTTGCCTTCTCTCGCAGTTTTCACTGCTAGTTGTCAATATTAAGACTAATAATCCGAGATTTCCCAAATCGACTGAGTTAACCATCATCTCATTTCGACTCTGCAAGTGTTAATTCCGTTGCACGCAACGAACAATGCCAGATTAATATTCGTAACGGCATATCTGGCTTGCGAATGCATATTGCACTGATCGACGCCACTGGGCAGATATATTGCGACACCCGCGTCAGCATCTGAAGGCATTAAGTTCTTTGCCTCTATTTAATCGCCATAAAAGTACTTCAAAACTCCTCGCAGAGCTCCAGTACTGATATTTATACTGTTAATATAAGCTTGATCGGTCAATAAATTGATCGAGGTAGAATTAATAAGGGGTGTGGGAGGGCCGGTATGAAATGGTCTCTCGCTCAAAATAATAATGAGAAAGAGAGCAAGCAATGAAAGACAAAATCAGAATATCAGTGACGCTGCATCACTCAAGACCTCTGGAGCTGAATGTGATTAGGGCTCTTGCGAACCCGATTCATCGCGCAAGCGTCGCCCGCAGCCTGCTTATTTCTGGGCTCGACAAAACGCCTTCGATTGATGATTGTGTGAGCGTCGGCGAGGATGCCCGCTCCACATTCCGCTTCAGCGTGCATCTCTTCAGAGCGTCTGAGACTGATGCGAAATTCATCACTGCAATGGAAGCCATCCCAAAATTGCGTCGCCAGGATTGGATTAAGGCCAGATTGGTTGCCGCTCTTTCCCATTGCGAAATCGGATATCTACAGAAAGTTCCACCGGTGGAACTTTCTGTAGATTCCTCGGCTCCTTTGTCTCCGTCACAGCCAATAAAGCCGAGTCTGGATATCGACATCAATGAGTTGGAGTCTCAACCAGTAAAGCTTGACTTTGAGCTCCCTGAATCAGTCGTCGTGCACCCCGCCGTTGCTGATGT